>JAHFUF010000013.1:4311-21185 GCA_023265235.1 Blastocatellia bacterium | reverse complement strand
TGCCAGAAGTTGACCTTGCAAAAGTAAAAATAGGACAGCCAGCTAGTGTTGTTATAGATGCTCTACCAGGACAAACTTACCAAGGCAAAGTTAAATCTATTGCTAGGCTAGTACGTGCTAAGGCTTGGGATGTCCCTAACAAGATCTTGGATGTGGAAATTGCCTTAGATAATATTGATGCCAATATAATGCGCCCAGCTATGAGCTTAAAAGCAAAACTAGAAACGGCTACAATTGATAATGCTATCGCAGTACCATTTAGTGCCATATATGTAAGCCTCAATGGTAGCTTAGTAAAAGTAAAAACCCAAGAAGGTTGGAAAGAACGTACAGTAAAACTAGGAGAATCTAACACAACAGAAGTAGTTATTACAGAAGGACTTAATCCCGGTGAAAGGATTGCGGCTGATTTTGCTAAAGCCAAATAGTTATGAAAATACTAAAAAAGATTGTTTCTTTTACCGTTTTAATTTTATTACTTTTTGCAGTTGGAACAGTAGTATTTGAACAAATTAAAAAATTCTTAATTCCTGCTAAAGCAGGGTTTACTCCTCTTACTTTGCAGATTAAACCACAAGATTTTCTACTTAAAATTCAAGCAATAGGTGAACTGCAATCAGCAGAAACTATCAAAATACTTGTACCTAATGTGCCAGCAGAAAACTTGCGTATTGCTACGCTTGTTCCAGATGGTCACTCAGTTAAAAAAGGTGATTTATTAGTAGAATTTGATCCAACAGAATTAAACTTACAATTTTTAGAGCAAAAATCAAACCTAGAAATTGCTAATCATAAAATCAGTAAAAGCGAATTAGCCGCCGAAGTTGATAAATCAGATATTATTAAAGACAAAAAAGTTAGTCAGCTAGAGCTAGAAAAAATTTCTCAATTTCAGCCTAAAGATGAGTCTATTTACACTCGCAGACAAATTTTAGAGGGTGAGTTAAACAAAGACTACACCCAACAGAAAATAGTTTTTGCTGATGCTCGTTTAGAATTAAAAGGAAAAGTTTATTCACTAGATGAAGCTATTTTGGTACTAGAACGCCAAAAGGCTTCCACAAAAATTGACCAAGCAGAAAAAGCGCTTTCATCACTTAAGCTAATCTCTCCTAGTGATGGAGTTGTTGACCAAAATAGTCAATCAGGTAATTTTTGGCGTATGTCGCTAATGCCTGGCACTAACGTTTATGTAGGAATGCCCCTCTTTGATTTAATTAACCCTAATAAAATGGAAGCCAAATGTTATGTGCTAGAAAAAGATGCTGGTTCACTAAAAATAGATCAAACTGTAACGGTTACACTTGATCCATTTCCAGATAAAGAGTTTACAGGCAAAGTAAAGAATATTGATAAACTTGCTCGGCCAATTGACAGAGGCTCACCTGTAAAGTATTTTCAAACCACTATTTCACTAGATAATGTTGACCCTGAGCTTATGAAGTCAGGAATTAAACTTAAGGCACAAATCTTGGCTCAAGAATTAAAAACCGTTTTAGTTGTCCCAAGAAGTGCTTTGCTAGAAAAAGATGGCAAGTATTTTGCCTATGTCCAAACACCAAAAACCTCTAATCAACCTAACTCAGCCAATCAGGATAATCAAGATAGCCCTCAATTTGAAACTAAAGCTGTTACCCTTGGACAAGGAGACTTAATCCAAGTAGTAGTCACAGAAGGGTTAGAAATAGGTCAAGTAATTGCACTTAATCCGCCAAACGCAAAACAAAATTTTTCTCAACAGAAAAAAACAGAAAACCTAGAAAATCCAGAAAATAAAAAATAATACAACCTATGAGATACTTATCAGACGTAAAATTAGCTGTAGGAAACCTACAAACTCATAAATTACGCACTTTTCTTACAATGTTAGGAATGATTTTTGGTGTAGGTGCTGTAATTGCGATGTTATCTATTGGAGCAGGTGCTGAACAAGAAAGCTTGCGTATTATCGACACAATGGGCATTCGTAATATTATTGTTAAGGATAGGGAGTTTAAAGAAGAAGACCTAAAAAAAATTCGGGAAACTTCTTTAGGGCTATCGCTACGTGACGTACAAGCAATTGAGACAGTCGCCCCTGAATTAGAAACCTACTCAGCTAAAAAAAAGGTAAAGACATTCCAAATATTTTCTTTTAGCGGCAAAGCAGACGAAGCAAATGTTGTAGCAGTAACTGCAAGTTATTTTCGATTAGCTAAGTATTCTTTATTAGAAGGAAGCTTTTTTTCTGAAATAGACGAAAAAAATTATGAGCAGTTTTGTGTTATTGGTTCTAGGACACGGCAAAAACTTTTTAATAAACTCTCTCCTATTGGTAAACAAATCAAAATTAACAAGTTATGGTTTACTGTTATTGGAATATTAGCAGACAATAACTTAGGCAAAGATGAGTTTGAAGGAGTTAAACTCCAAGACTTTAGTAATGATATTTATATCCCTCTTACTACAGGGCTTAAAAAATTTGACCTCAGACGCTTAGAATCAGAAGTAGATGAAATCATTCTTAGCATTAAAAGTGCTGACACCTTAAAAGCTGGTGCAGTATTAATCAATCAAGTGTTGGTTAGTACCCATAACAAAGCCGAAGATTTTTCTATTGTCCTACCGCGTGAGCTTTTAGAACAAAACCAAAAAACCCAAAATATTTTTAACATTGTAATGAGTTGTATTGCTGGAATTGCCCTATTAGTAGGCGGTATAGGGATTATGAATATAATGCTAGCCAATATTTTAGAGCGTACTCGTGAAATTGGCATACGTCGCGCAATTGGCGCACGTCGCCAAGATATCCTGCTACAATTTTTGATGGAAGCATTAGTTATTAGCCTAGTAGGTGGAATACTAGGAATAATGTTCGGTTTTGCAGTCTCACGCCTAGTTGCCCTATATGCCGATTGGACAACATTAGTTACTAGTACTTCTATTATGATGTCCTTTGGTGTTTCTGCTAGTGTAGGACTAGTTTTTGGTATTTATCCTGCACTAACAGCTTCAAGGTTAAACCCCATAGAAGCTTTAAGGTACGAGTAAGTTTAACGTAGGAGGCAGACCTATGTGTCTGCCTTTTTTCCTCTTAATTGTTCGCCCCTACATTTCCTTACCCTAATAATCTCTATTCTCTTCCAATCTGATGCCAATTTTTTCTTAAGTCATCTACTGAACCGTTAAACACATTTATATCCATATCTGATTTAGTACCAGGAACCAAATATAAACAGTTCTCAAGCTCTTTGGAGTTACAATTAATCTCACAAGAAAATTGCCAAAAGGTGTAGCTTTCCCAAGTACCTACAGGAAAATCCGTAACAGTCGCTTTATAACGTGCATACCATAGCGGAGTTTTTGAGAAAATATCATCTTTACCATATTGCTCTGTAATAGCCGCAATTACTAAACGATTTCCATATAACAAAGGGTAGCGGCCTGTTTTTTCTTTTATGTGATTAATAAAGATGCGAGCATCATCTAAAGTCATACTTTCATTAGGGTTTAGACTCTCAATATCTAAAGCTAATATTTCATCCTTAGGTGATTCTATAGTTTTTAAGTAAAAATTCGCTTGTTTTATTGGATCACCAGGTTTTCCTAGGTGATAAGAACCCCATTTATAATCTCTATTTTTAGCCTCATTTTTTCTTTCAAAGTATTTTTTATCTATCCTATAACCAATAGTTGCTCGATGAATAATACCTGCAACCCGTTTGTCTGTAGCTAGTTGCTCCCAATCAATAGGATTTCCTTCATAAGGATCTATAACAAGAGCCATATTATTATTTTTCCAAGGCTCTTGAAATTCACTTATTTCTGCAAGACATTCAAAAAATTTTCCAAACAATAACAAAACAAACAAAAGGCATAAAAATCTTTTCATAAGTATTCCTAAATATATAATTTAAGCAGGTAGGTCGCTTTGAGGCTTTTGCTAATTATAGTTACGATTTTTGAGCTTTTCCAGAGTTTATTTTTTCATCTTTTAGTATAATAGCTAGTTTATCAACAATTTTTTGTTAATAGGAATTAACCTTATGAAACATACTTGTGTCATTCTAATTTTAGCTAGCATATTACTTTTATTTAACTTTACCATTAATGCTAACGCTAAAAGTAGATTAAATCAGCAAGAAACAAACAAAATAGACTTAAATAAAGACTCTCAAAATGAATTAAAAAATAAGCTAGATAAGATAGTCGAATCCTATCGCAAAATTATTGTTCTTTTTGATGATGACAGCTCTTTAGACCCTCAACAACGGAATCGAAATAGAGATATAGCACAAATAATTTATTATGAAAAACAAGAATTACTTGATGAGTTAACAAAAATTCTTACTACTGAAATAAAAAATAGCTCTTCTACAACCAAAAGAAAACATAGTAAAATACCAGACGAATTTATCAATTATGTAATGGATAAATCAAGGCTACGTGATGCAGATCGTTTAGCGTTTCTTGACTTGGCTGATGAGTTATTAGCAACTATAGAAAAGCTTCCTAACAAATCCGCTAAGAAAAGCCCTTTGTATGAGTCACTAGAAAAACTTAATCAAGAACTTAAGTCTATACAAGATGTTTACCGAGAAGAGCTTAAGCGTATTTTTTCTCAATTTGGTATGCGTAGCCAAGAGGTTAAGCGGGAAAAATGGCAAGATTACGTTTCTTTTCTAAAAAATATAATGACTCGTGAGCAAATTCTTAATCAATATGATCAAGAGAACCTAAAATCTGATGAAAATCTTTTTCGTGGCGGGCTACACGACACCAAAAGTGAAATCTATGGTTATGACTTACCTGCAAAAAGTATCTTATTAACCTTTGATGATGGGCCTCATCCAAAATATACAACTCAAATTTTAGATATTTTGAAAAAATATAATGCTAAAGCTTTTTTCTTTAACATTGGGAAAAACCTAGGCACTGTAGGAGAAAAAAATACTGTTAAGCTTGCTAATACCGCAGATATATCAAAAAAAGTTTTAGAATATGGTCACTTACTAGCTAATCATACCTATTCACACCCTGTTTTAACCAAACTTTCTAGTGATAAAAGAGAACAAGAAGTTAGCAAAACCAACAGTCTTTTAGAACAAATTACTGGAAAAAAAACAGCCTTCTTCCGCCCTCCCTATGGGGCTAAAAACGCAGATTTGGTTAAAGAAATTGAATCTCAAGGAATGCAAACATTGATGTGGAATATAGATTCTGTTGATTGGGGTGACCCTATTCCTGAATCGATTGTGCAAAGAGTCTTAAAAGAAATTAACGAAACCCAAAAAGGTATTTTGCTTATGCACGATATTCATAAGCAATCTGTAGCAGCACTACCAACTATTTTAGAAGAACTTGCAAAACAAGATTATACTTTTCTCTTTCTTAATAAAGATGGAAAGTTGTCACCATACACCCTAGCTCGCACAGGTAATAATGATACAAAAGCCTCTGCTGAAAATACTTTAGACAATGCTAAATCTAGTTTTTATCGTCAAAATTGGGCAGTAGTTATCGGTATTAATGATTATAAAAACTGGCCTAAATTAAGGCATTGTATTAGTGACGCCAATGGCGTAGAAGAAATACTTGTTAACAAATTTAATTCAATATTATTAAACTACTAAATACTGAGGCTACAAAGGAACGTATAGTAAAAACCCTAGATGATTTGACTAATACAAATAAGATAAGTAAAGAAGATCGGGTGTTTTTCTTTTTTGCTGGTCATGGTGCGACCAGAAAACTACCTTCTGGTAAAGATATTGGTTATATCATTCCTGTTGATGCAGATATAGAGGCTTCTCAAGCCAAGTCTATTAGCATGACTCAACTTCAAGAATTTTGTGAGTTAATCCCTGCTAAACATTTATATTTTGTAATTGATTCTTGTTATAGCGGTTTAGCACTAACAAGGGCTGGAGCACTTTCACCTAACACCCAAAATTACTTAGAGCAGGTCACTAAACGACCAGCCAGACAAATTTTGACGGCTGGAGGTGCAGATCAACAAGTAGCGGATAATGGGCCTGAAGGCCATTCTATTTTTACTTGGGCGTTTTTACAGGGACTTCAAGGAATAGCTGATATTGACGGTAATGGAGTAATAACTGCTTCAGAATTAGGAGCTTATATCAGCCCTGTAGTCTCATCTCTTTCTAAACAAACACCTGCTTTTGGTAATTTATTGGGAAGCGAAGGTGGCGAATTTATTTTTGAGTTACAAAGCGAATCACTTACAGAGGTAAGCAAACAGCTAGACCAAGAAGCTATTAAATTAAGCCAAGAATTAGAACAAATTGAAAAAGAAATTAGTCTCAAACGAGAACGTAATATAAAACTAAGACAACAACTTGAAGAAAAACGCTCTAAATTAAGTGGTGAAACAACTGTAAGTCGTGGTAACGTGCCTACTCCTACTCCTAAAGCCCAATCCAAAAAACAACTTGCGCAAAGCCATCAAACTCTAGGGCTTAAGTATTATCGGGAAAAAAACTATGAAGAAGCAATTAAAGAACTCCTGGAGGCAGTAAATTTTGATCCTAGAAATGCGACCATAGCAAATAACTTAGGCTATACATATTATAAAAATACTAATTATGAAGAGGCTCTTAAGTGGCTTCAAAAAGCAATGCAGCTTGATCCACAACGTATGTTAGCTTACCTAAATATAGCGGACACTTATGCCAAGCTAGCTATGAATAAAGAAGCTAAACAAAACTATGAAAAATGTTTAGAACTTAATCCTTCACCTTCTATAGCAGAAGACGTAAAGAAAAAACTAGAGGAGCTAAACCCTTCACCAAAACAATAAGCCTCTAAAACTAGAAGGACTAGTAAGCAAGGCTGTTTAATTGTCTTAATTTGTCTTAATTTGTCTTAAGCCGCAAAGCGGCGAAATAATTGTAGGCCAGGGCTTACGCCCTGGGTTTGCAGTAGGTTAGGTCTTTAAGCTACGAAGTAGCGAAAGAATAAATAACAAATGCTTTTATTCTTTCGCCCCATTGGGGCTTTGTCTCTATCTCATTGCAAACCCAGGGCTTACGCCCTGGCCTACAATTATTTCGCCCTTTCAGGGCTTTCGGAACTTTGAAAATTAAACAGCCCTGGCTAGCAAGTTGGTTGCTAGCCCTAAACCTAAACATAACCGCCAAAATAAAAAATAAAGCTTATTGACCTCTACTAGCAGAAAGTCCTGGTGTTCTTACTACATAAACACCACCAGAAAATGAACCTACATACAAACGATCTGGATCAAAATTATCAAAACTAATTGCTCCAATTCGATTAGAAGGAACTTGCTGATTTATAGGAGTAAAACTTTCTCCTAGATCTGTAGAAATATACAAACCACCATTACGATAATCTCCTACTAGGATAACATTAGGATTGGTGTTACTAAAACGCACTGCAATAGGATCACCATAAGGAATTCCTCCACCACGTCTTCGCCAAGTTTTGCCACCATCCTTAGTTAAAAAACAAGTACTATCTGTAGTAATCATTACAATATTAATATCATGCGGACTAACACTCACTGCTTGCACAATTGGATTTTGATCAATAATTGATACTATCTCCCAAGCTTTGCCGTTATCGGACGAACGATATAGCCCTTGATTAGTACCAGCATAAATTATTTGTTGTTTTTGATCAGTAGCAACAGAAAGGATTTTACCAATATAGTTAGCTATTTTTAGTTTTTCGATTTGGCCTGTTTCGCTTATTTGATAAAGCCCTGACCAAGCGGCAACTAAATGACCTCGGTTATTAAAGTTTGGAGCTAGAGCAACCACACGTTCAGTAATATTTGCATTTGGTGCTTTTTTACCTTTGCTGGCAAGGGTTTTAGCTACAACCTTTTTAGTTGTATATGTTTTTTTAGATGTAGTAGGAGTGCTAGGAATAGTAGCTTTTGGAGTAATTGCTGAAGCAGGAAGTTTATTAATAATTCTTGTCCAAGACTCTCCTCGATCACTAGAAATATAAAGCCCTAAATTAGTACCAGCAAAAAGCAGTTTTTCATTCCAAGGAGATTGGTAAATAGTATAGATATCCTCACTAGCTAGCCCACGAGAAGAAAGCTGCCAAGTATTACCACCATCTGTGCTTAGGTAAAGACCTCCATCAAATCCATTAAAAAGGGCTGCGGCATAAACTCGTCCTGGAGTGCTACGATCAGCAAGTAGAACAGAGATTTGCCTATTAACAAAACCATTATTACTTGCCTGGAAACTCTCACCACCATTATCACTAACCAATACACCGCCAGATTTCACACCTACATAAACTTTATTAGGATTAGAAGGATGTATTGCAACAGCATTAACAACGGTACGAATAGAACTTATTAGTCGCCAATTTTGTCCACCATTTACAGTTTTCCAAAGCCCTTCTGTAGTACCAGAATAAATTACTTGATTATTAGTAGGATCAGGGTAAATCGTGTGTGTACGACGGCTAGTAAAAGGAATTCCTTGGTATTTAGTCCAGGTACTAGCACGGTCTGTACTAGTATAAATTCCACTACAAGCACTAGCAAAAAGTTGGTTACTATCTTGAGAATCAACAATAATAGTAAAAATATCTGAATCATCAATAAATTGCTGTTTCTTTTCTGTTGGGTGACCTTTAATACAAACCCAATCCTTACCACCATTATCTGTTCGCCAAGGTAAGTGTTCTGTCCCTAGATAAACAATATTAGGGTCTTTATCAATAGCTATAGAGTGTAAGCGTCTTAGATCGGGGTGATCTTTAGGAGAAAATCTTTCCCAACTAGCACCAGCATCTAGGCTACGAAAAGCACCATCTATTGCACCTGCAATGATAAAGTTAGAGTCTGTTGGAGCTAAAGCTAGAGCACGTACAGAATGACCTCGCATTCCTGTTAATTCTTGCCAAGTATCGCCACCATCAGTAGTTTTATAAATAGTCCCATCTACATCATTAGCCAAAGACCAAAGCGGCACATAAATAGTTTTTGTACTTTTTTTATCAATTATAATGCGGTCTACTACATAACCTGGATGATGAAAAGAAAGCAGCCTTGTCCAAGTTTTAGCAGCATCTGTCGAGCGGTAAATTTGTCCATCATTAGTACCTAAATAGAGTCTATTAGGATCATCCTTATCTATGACTAAAGATCGTACATCACCTCCTATTGGCCCTGATTCTGACCAAGTAAAAGTAGCAGTAACATCAGGGTTAGTAGCAAAAGCTAGACTATTAAAGCCTAGTAATAACAAGAAGCATAAAACAACTCTAAACTTCATCGTCTTTTCAACTCCAAGTAAATAAAAGGTTTATTGATTATGTTCTAAATTCCCAGCCCTAAAGGACTGGGCTATTATCAGATGCCCTTAATGGGCATTAAGATTTTATTGATTGCTTTAGAATCAATAGGTTAGTGTAGCAAATTCCATAAATATATTTGATTAAAATGTAAATATTTCTGAGCGAACTCCAGTGCTAGAAATTAACACTAGTTTATTAGTATTAACAGCTTTATTAAGATTCAACTTTTTGCGATTTCCTTTTATAGAAAGCTCTGTGTCACTAACAAGTTTGATAGGTTGAGTATTAATTTTCCCATTTATTTCTACCTTCATATCAACACTAGTACTACCTGCTTTTATCTGTAAGATCTTAATTTTATTATCATAAATAGCACTAGTAATTTTAAGAGCAGCAAGGCGTGTAGACCAAGCAATTAAAGCTTTTGTTGCGCTACCACCTCTAATTGTTGCTTCAAAAATTACTTCATCATTATCAGAAATTATTGATCCTAAAAAAGCAGCATTAAAAACTGCTTCATCTGCAAAAACTCCTCCAAGTGGTGTAGGATCTTTTCGACCAACTACTTTTAAGACTTTTCCATCTGCGTAGTAAAACAATCCATAAAAGGTTTTAGTGGTAGAAGCCCTAAAAACAAAACTGCTTTTATTTGTTAACCTGCCATGCGCTGGTGTAAGAGAAATTGACAAAGAACGAAAAACCCCACCATCAGGAGACATGTCATCATCAGCAACTAATTTAGTGATTTTATTGTTTTCTGGTGAGAATAAATAAATCCCATCTTTGCCTCCAGTTTTACCAATAAAAAGAATCTCACCTTTGTTATTAAGGTAACGCCCAGGACTACTTACTTGCTCAAAAGCCCCTCCTTGAGGGCTTGGATCACCAGGAGCAACGATTTTTTTTATTACACCATTACTAAATAGATATACAGTAGAAATTAAAGGGTTTTCTTGGGTAGCAGCAGAAAAGAGCACATCTCCATTTTCATTAATAGTAGGTGCAGTAGTTGAGTCAAATTGAATTTTTCCTATATCTAGAATAGTTTCTCCCTCAGCAACTACTTTGGTTATTACTTGGTCTTTAACCAGAAAAATTGCTGATAAAATATCGGTTGTAGCTCTTTTCGTTAAAAAAACCACATCTCCACGATTATTCAACCCAAAAGAATTAGTTAAAGCCAAATCTCCAGTAAAAACACCGCCAATTGGAGTGGCAGCATTAACTAAGGCAACAGGTTTTACTTGTCCTTGAGAAAAAAGAAAAAGCCCACCATCTATAGGAAGATTAGAAACACTACCAGTAAATAAAATATCTCCATTGTCATTAACCTTTGGAGAAAGCATCCTAAAAATTTTAGCGTTATCTAGCCCAACAACGTTGGTTCCTCGCTGAACTAAAACTTCTGTTTTAGGTGTACCAAAAATGTTTTTAGTTATAAGAAGTCTAGGTGTTGATGTATCAGTAGTTAAAAAAACCACATCAGATCTATTATTGATACTAGGCTGGTTAAGTGTAGCTATTGTACTACCATCAGGGGCTTTATCTTGAAGTTTAGCAACTACACGCATGTTTTCAACTTGTGCTAAAGATGTGATCGTAAGTGTAAGCATTAAAATAAAAGCTGATAACAAAACTCTTAAACTCATATTAAAACCCCTATTTTTAAGCCTAAGTTTTTTACCAGGCTGTTAGTTATTCTAAATAATCTCTTACTTAGTGTAATGATCTGCGCCTAGGAAATGTAGTGAAACGTAAGGTTCATCTCCAACAACCCAGCTATCATGTGGTGTTTGTGGAATATAAAACAAAGTGCCTGGAGTCATTTCAATTATTTCTCCACCTACCATTGCCGCAGTTGCTATACCTGAAACTACTAGCCCAACATGCTCAACATCACAATATTGCTTTCCAATTTGAGAACCAACATGTTCTGACCATTTCCACCCCGGTTCATAGGTTGCTCTACCTATTGTCATGCTACCTAATCGAACTATTTCAAATTTTCCTTTTTCAAAATGGCGTGTTTCATCAGGCATTTCAAATCGCTTAAGAATTACTTCTAGCATTTATTTCCCTTCCCTTACAACAAAGCTAGTATTGACATAGCTATTAATTTAATTTGCTCTAGCAACTGACCAGCAACTGATCTTGCACTAAATGATGAGGATATTTAAACCAGATCTTGCGGTGTATTCCAACTTTAATTTTATGTTGAATTTTTTATCAACCTTGATTAATTGCTTTTTGCAAACTATTAGATAATAGTATAATTTAACTACACCTGATAAAACTTAATCGAAAGAGACTTAATTTATGGGATGTCCTGAGTTAGCAAAAAATTTATATTTATCTAAACAAGCAAATTCTGCTCGCAGCATTCTCCAAAGTCTTGATAATCACGGTTTAATCAATTGTTCACCCGAAGTTTTACAATCAACATCAGCCTTTGAGCAAGGAATTGGGTTACAAAACACATGCTCGTGTCTGGTGGCTTCAGCTATGGCGGCAAGTCTAGCCAAAGCTAAGCCGGAAAAAAACTCCTCTGAAACAGCCAAAAAAATCTCTTCACAAATCGCACAAGACTTCCAAGAAAAATACCAAACCACTAAATGCTCTGAATTAATCAACAAATTCTCTGAATTTTCATCTCCAGAACGAAAAAATCATTGCGCTGAAATTGTCGAATTTGTTGCTAGTAAAACTGTAGACCTACTTACTAAACAAGAGATTGATAGTGGTAATTTTAGCCTTACTCGTTTTGCTGATTACCTGTCTCATTTACCAGCAGAAGAGTTTAATGTAGAAACGGTTTTTCGATTAATGCAGCTTGTTAATATTGATACTGAAGAAATAAAAAAATGCCTTAATTTTTCCCCAGAAAATTACACGCGTAATTTGTTTTATAAAGATAATCGCTTTGAGATACTAATAATGTGTTGGGATACGAATCAAAAAAGTCCAATTCATGACCATGATCAATCTTTTAGCGTAGAAAAAGTTTTTTCTGGCAAGATTACTAATATTAATTACAAGCGTCTTAGTCCTGAAACAGAAGAAATTCAAGAAACTAACACAGATAATTTACTTGAAGGGGGCGTAATTTTTAGCATTCCTGGAGAAATCCACAAAATTGAGCCAGCAGAAAACCTTCCTGCCGTATCCATCCATCTTTATTCGCCACCATTAAAACAGATGAAATGTTTTAATTTAGAAAACAAAACTGCTCAATGGGCAAAGCTACGTTATCTTTACATTTATCAATCTGAAGTGTGGCAATCTCTGGCATCTTGTTATTTATAAATTTTTGGTTCGTTACTTAAGTTCTTTTAACTTGCCAATACAGTGTTTAATTCCTAGCTCGGAATTAGGATAGTTAGGTTGCCAGCCTAACTCTTGTTTTAACTTATTATTACTTGATTTGGCTGAACGAACAGCAGCAGCAATAGGCTCACTACCTCGCACTAGTGAAGCAATAAACTTTGGTATATGCCAAGGTTTTCTTAGATTAAGAGCTTTTGCTGTATTAGCAAAAAAGTCTTTCATTAAAATTGGTTGATCATCAACAATATGAAAAACTTCGCCCTTCATAGGAGTTTCAGCCGCTAAGCGAAATGCATCTGCTACATCATCAACATGCACAACATCCCACCAATTTTTACCATCACCAGGAATCATAAACCTGCCCTTTAACATTTCACCAACTAACTCTCCATACCAACCACCATAGCCATAAACATGTGATGGTCGCAAAATCACTACAGGTAAATTATGTGTTTTCATCTCATTTAATAACAACACTTCTGCCTGTTGTTTTGATTTACCATAAGTAGTAGTAGCTATCAGCTCGCTTTTTTCATCAATAAGCATCCCGTTAGGATTACCTATTACTACTGAACTAGCATAAATAAATGAGGTTAAATTTAATCCTCTACAAGCTTCTGCTAGCGACCTAGTACCTTCAACATTAACTCGATAAATTAAATCCTTGTTTCTTTGTGTAGCAATCTCGGCAGCCAAGTGGAATATTGTGTCTGGTTTATATTTTTTTAGAATTTCAGACAACTTTACTTTATCAAAAAGATCTGCTTGCTCAACTTCCGCTCCTAGTTGAGTAACAACCTTTTTTGATTCTACTCTGCGAACCAAGCCTAAGACGCTATGTCCTTTTTCTAATAGGTTTTTAATCAGGACTTGACCTAAAAAACCATTTGCTCCTGTAACTACACATTTCATAAATAAATTTTTCGACCTTTTCTATAACTTCACGCTAACTTAAAGCAACATATGCAAAAATTCTTCTACACGTTTTTCAAAGAACTTACCAGCATAATTCAAAGAAATTTTATAAAGTACAAGCATAATTATTAATTCCACAGCAAAAACTGGATAGCTTGCCCAAGTAGTTTTGCTATACCAAGCTATAACTGGCGCAATAGCGAGTAAAGAAAACACAAATCCTTGTAAAAGAACCATTAAGAGTAGTGCCATTTTTGAACTATTATTATTATTTAAATTAGATAATTCCATCTTTTGTGGGTAAAAAACAGAAAGAAAATTCCCTAGAATAGCATAGGAGAAATACCCTATTATTGAACTAAGAAGGGTATTTAGCAAAATATAAACGTTGATAGGATAAATCAGATAATTAAAAGTAATGGTTGTAATACTAATTTGAAAAAGGGTAATTAAGGCTACAGCTAAGTTTTTACCTAAAAGCACATTTTGGCCTTTTATTGGCATTAGAAAGAAAGTTTTTGCCCCATGAGAATCAAAACCAAAAGAGTTAGTAAAAAATTGTCCTAGTATCATTAATGAATAAAAGTTTAGCCCCGGCAGCGCAAAATGTGCAAAAATAGAAGAAGTCTCTGTTGGTTTTTCAATTTGAAAAATAAAGACAAATGAAATCGCTCCTAATGCTCCTGAAAGAAAAATTAACACCATTCTTGAGCTACGATAAAAGTATTTTAATTCTTTTTCAAACACTATAATAGCATGTAAAGGTAACAAACTAAATAAGTTATTATCAAAAATACTTTTAGTTGAAGTTATGTTTATGTTGGACTTAGCTGTAACAATAGGTGTTTTATCGGCTAGCAAATATCGAGAACTTGATCCATAAAATTCATGGTTAATTTTTCTCTCAACTAATAACAAAATTAAACCTGGAAATAAAATAGATAAAAAAACTACTGCTAGTTGGTTTCCAACAGTCTCTTTAGGAAGACTTATTGCTGCACGCGCTACTAAACCAGGTGGAGACCAGCTTAATATTTGGATTACGATTTGAATATTAGGTAATTTTTCTTTTATTGAAAGGCTTTGCTTAGATGAAGTTTGAAGAATTTGCTCTTTTGGTGGAAGTTGCTTACTGTGTTTTTCTTTTATTTCCTGCCGAAACATCATCATAGGAACAAAAGAAAAACTAAGAAACATAAAAAGTATTCCAACAATTAATAATTCTTTAATTCGGCGATAAGCTAAAAGCTTTTCTATAACCCTTTGTAGATAGCGAGATAAAGCAATATTAAATAAAATAAACATTGCAAATATAATTATTATTACTGGTGAGTAAGATGGCTCAAGTATTATTGAAGCTACCAAAATACCTAATAGTGGTAAATAGACAGATAAAGAAGTTAAGTCTGTTGCACCTGATATTAAATCTAAAAGTAAAAGTTTTTTATTATTAATTGGGTAAAGCCTAAAATTAGCTATACTTAGACCACCACCAAAAGAAGCACTGAGTAGAGGTATTATTTGCCAATATAACGTTATAGCGCAAAAAACAAGAATAAATCCTGCATTAGCATTAGGTCTATTAGAAAGAGATAGAGTTGCCATAAACAAACCAACAGCAATAATTATATCTACTATACCACTAGCAATAACAAAGATAATTCTTGCTACTAGTTCTAGTTTACTAACTTGAGACCTAAGCGAATTCTTAAACAGTAACCATTGTAAGTGTATAATTAAGGCCAACTGTTCCATAAGTTTATCCCTTTATTCTACTAGCCAACTTAGCAAATTTTCTGGCTGTTCACGCCCACCGCCAACGATTTCAATAAAAATTTCTTCTAGGGTTAGTTTCTTTCCTGATGCTTGGGCTAAAGCGTCACTATCTGCAAAAACACCTGCTCGCAATTGTTCTATTGAGCCTTGAGCTACAATTGTTCCACGATTAATAATACTAATATCTGTACAAAGCTTTTCTACAATATCCAGTACATGAGAAGTTAAAAAGATTGTTGCTCCATTTCCAATCATGGCTTGTAGCACATCTTTCATTGTTTTAGCTGCAATAGCATCAACACCTTCAAATGGTTCATCTAGAAATAATACTCTAGGCGAATGAATTAATGCAGCCGCTAGAGCTGTCTTTTTTTTCATTCCATGAGAAAAATCTACTATTAGTTTTTTAGGATTGTTTGTTAGTTCCATAAACTCTAGCAACTCTGTTGCTCGCTTAGCTACTTCCTCACGACTCAACCCATACATTCGACCAACAAAGTTAAGGTATTCAAACGCAGTTAGCCTATCAAATAACGCCAGATTTTCTGGAACAACCCCAATTTGTCTTTTTACTTCAACAGGGTTCTCGGAAAAATCTATACCTAAAACCTCTATTCTACCAGCAGTAGGAGACATTAAGCCCGTAAGCATTTTTATAGTAGTTGATTTACCAGCACCATTAGGCCCAAGAAAGCCATAGAAAAGACCTCGCGCTATGTTTAGATTAACATTATTAACAGCACGCATAGCTTCAAAATCTTTAGTTAACCCTATAGTTGATACGGCAAAAGACCCTTCATTATCAGACTTAGACATAAGTTTTCCAGTCTTTTATTATGTTATTATTCTACTTATTTTTTTCATAAATAAGCTTTAAGCCTTCTAAAAGTAAGTTATCATCTATGATTTGGATAATATCTGAGCCTTTGCCAATCAATGGCGCAAGTCCTCCAGTAGCAATTACTGTCTTTTGTGGCCCTAATTCATCAATCATTCGCTTTAATATTCCATCTACTAGGCCAATGTAACCAAAGTAAAGCCCTGATTGAATACTCATAATTGTTGATGTACCAACTACTTTTTCAGGATGACGAATTTCTACTCTAGGCAAGCGTGAAGCCCGCAGGAAAAGAGCTTCAGACGAAATTTGAATACCTGGAGTAATTACCCCGCCTAAGTAATCTCCTATAGACGAAATAGCATCAAAAGTTGTAGCTGTACCAAAATCTACTACAATGCAAGGCCCACCGTATTTTTGAAAAGCTGCCACAGCATTAACAATACGGTCTGCGCCTACTGCTTGAGGTGTGTCATAATGAATTTTTATTCCTGCATTCTTTTCTGGTTCAACAAAAAGCGGCTCAATGCCAAAATAATTAACCGCCATTTTGTAAAGAGTAAAATTCAGTGTAGGTACTACTGAAGAAATAGCAATTGCACTTACTTCTGTAGGGTCAAGTTTTGCTAAAGTAAAAAGGTTTCGGCATAAAATGCCATATTCATCGATTGTTCTATCTCGCTCAGTAGTCAATCTCCAACGTGCAAGTATTTCATCATCTTTATAAACCCCTAACACA
>JAHFUF010000013.1:0-4301 GCA_023265235.1 Blastocatellia bacterium | reverse complement strand
TATTGGTGTTACCAACATCTAGCACTAATAACATATGTTTTATCCTTCTTATCCTTCAGTAGTGATTTCATTCCCATAAAGAACTATTTGCCTACCTTCTATTGTTTCTACTCGTAGGGCACCACAACTATCTAACCCTATTGTAGTTACAACTAATTCTTGGCTATTTATATTTACCTTAATTTGTTTACCATAAGCAAAACTAGAAAGCTCTTGCCAACGAAACGTTATTTTATCAGACCTAGTTTCTAGTACTTCATACCAACTAGATAATTTTTCTAGCAAAACAAGTAAAAATTTATTTCTTTCTATAAGTAAATTAGTTTCCAAAAAAAGCGATGTAGCAGGACGATTAAGGTCAGTTGGAAAGCTTTTTTGTTGTAAGTTTACTCCAATGCCAATTACCACATAACTTAAGCTACTTCCTTCAAAGCCGCTTTCTATCAGGATTCCAGCCACTTTTCGTTTGTTTATCAAAATATCATTAGGCCATTTTATATCTACAACCACATTAGCAGTATCCATAATAGCTTCTGCTGTAGCAATAGCAGCCATTAAAGAAATTAAAGTAATGTTAATAGGATCTATCCTTGGCATTAGCAAAAGGGAAAAATAAAGTCCTTCTCCTATAGGGGAATGCCAAACCCTCTCTAGCCTTCCGCGACCTGCTGTTTGCAAGTCGGCTATGGCTCCAATGCCTTCTAAAGAACTACGGTCTTTAACCCTTTCTCGCTCAGATTGAAAATATCTTTTTAAGAATGTGTTAGTAGAGTCTATTTGCTCAAAGTAAAAAATTTTGGCAAGAAAACCTTCCAACTGATAAAAGGTAGTTTTTTTAAGGTTGGCTAAATTTTCGCTCATGCTAAAGTGTAATAAACTTGTGTCTTTTTGGAATGGTTATTATCTATGTTATTGCTAAAGGGTTCAACCTAAAAGTTATTAGCAGGCTTACTATTTAGGCAAAATGGCTCAAAAATATTGGCACCTAATGCTATTCTTAACGCTCGATAAAAACTTAAGGATCTAAACAATGCGAATTCACCACTTAAATTGTGCCACTATGTGCCCTTACACTTCTTTTTTAATTAATGGGACAAAATATAATACTATTATTGATAAAAATACTGGAAAGCCTAAAAAACTCCCCTTTTTAACTTTATTAGGTATAACCTCTGGTACTGAATATGGTTTTTTCTCGCCAGGTGAGATGATTTGCCATTGTTTATTAATTGAAACTAATGAAGGTTTAGTATTAGTTGATACAGGGATTGGCCTACAAGATGTTGCTGACCCAAAAACTCGACTAGGGAAACTCTTTACACTAATGACTAGACCCCGTTTAGACCCAGAAGAAACAGCCGCCCGCCAAGTTGTTAAACTAGGCTTTAAGCTAGATGACGTTCGACATATTGTAGTAACCCATTTAGATTTAGACCATGCTGGAGGCTTACCAGATTTTCCTAAAGCAAAGGTGCATGTTTATGCTCCAGAACATAAAGCAGCAATGAACCCTCTCACATTAACAGAAAAAAACCGCTATCGCCCATTTCATTGGGAACACAACCCATCTTGGGCAATACATTCTTTACAAGAAGGTGAGCGTTGGTTTGGATTTGACAAAGTACAAGCAATAGCTGGCACTGATTCAGAAGTGTTACTTGTTCCAGTAACAGGACATACTCGTGGACATTGTGCTGTTGCCGTTAAAACCCCTGAAGGCTGGTTACTACATTGTGGAGATGCTTATTTCTTTCATGGCGAAATGGATCCAGCAGGTTATCATTGCTCTGCGGGATTGTGGCTTTTCCAAAATATTGTTCAAATGGATGCTCAAGCTAGACTTGATAACCAAGACCGTTTACGCAAACTTGTACAAACTCATTCAAACGAGGTAAAAGTTTTTTCCGCTCACGATCCAATAGAATTTTCGCGTTTTCAAAAACCTTAATAAGCTGTATTTTAACTAATACCCCAGTCCAATCTTAAAGCTAATGTCCATTGCTGGAGCAGAATGTGTAATTGCACCTATAGAAATCAGATCTACCCCTGCTTTAGCATAATCAGCAACATTTTCTAGAGTGATGCCTCCAGAAGCCTCTAACAAAATATGTTTGCCTTTTTCGCTTTTGCGTACAACCCCAACAGCTTCTGCTACTTGGGTGGGGTGCATATTATCCAACATAATTATGTCTGCTCCAACATTGATAGCTTCTTGGAGTTGATCAAAAGTGGCCACTTCTACTTCAATTTTATGCAAATGTCCTGCGCTATCACGAGCACGTTTAACAGCAACCTCAATTCCACCAGCAAGCATAATATGATTGTCTTTAATCAGAACGCCATCGTCTAAACCAAAACGGTGATTATGCCCACCACCTATTTGTACTGCATATTTATCAATCATTCTTAGTCCAGGCATAGTCTTACGAGTGTCAACAATGCGAGAAGAAGTTCCTGCTACGGCTTCAACATACTTACTGGTTAGCGTAGCAATTCCAGACATTCGTTGCATTAAATTTAATGCTAGTCGCTCACCAGCCAGTAACACACTAGCTGGCCCATCTAGTCTAGCAATCTCTGTGTTTGCTTTTACTAGCTCTCCTTCATAAACAAAAGCTTCTATTTGTAATTCTGGATCTAAACAATTGAAAACTGCCTCTGCCACTTCTAAGCCAGCAATGATCATTTCCTGTTTAGCTAAAAATCTGCCTCTGCCCTTAGTAGCATCTAAAACCGTTGATTGAGTAGTAATATCTCCACGTCCTAAGTCTTCATCCAAAAATTGAGTAATCGAGCTAAAAAGTAAATTTTTATCTATTTTCACATCTATACCTAACCTTTAATATAATCTTAACTGGGAACATGACTAGGATGGTCATGTTCCCACTAATTCTTAATTATAATTTTGCTAAATTATCTTTGATTGTTTCACGTTGAACATTTAAGTCTGCTAGTCGATTGCGAACTTGCTCTACTTTTTCAGCAGCAGCCTTGTTAACAAAATTAGGGTTAGCTAATTGGTTAGAAAGTTTTTCAGCTTCTGCCTCGATCTTTGCTAATTCTTTATTAAGTCGATCACGTTCCTTATCTAGATCGATCAATCCTGCTAATGGGATCGCGATCTCGATCCCTGAGATCACAGCACGAGCAGATTGATCTTGTGATCCAAGATCAGATTTGATCTCGATCTCTTTAACTTTGGCTAAACGTTTGATCGAGTCTTCACTTTCTGAGATCACTTTTTGTAAGGCTTCATCTTTGATCCCAAGCCTAAGTGTCAAAAGCTCGTGTGCAGGCAAGTTCATTTCTGATCTCACATTTCTGATCTTTGTGATCAATGTGATCACAGATCGCATTTCCTCTTCGATCTGATCATTGATCTGATCTACTTGATCAGAATTTAGATCGCGATCTGGGCTGTGATCTGAATTGCGATCTGGATCGTGATCTGGATCGTGATCACGATCTGATCTAGGAAATGCTGCTATCGAGATCGACTCGCCTTGATGCGGAAGTCTCTGCCATAGCTCTTCAGTAATATAAGGCATTACTGGATGAAGCAAACGCAGGGATTTTTCTAGAATATACATAATTCTTTGACGTGCTTTTACTACTTCAGCAGTTACCTCTTTGGCTGTTACTAATGGTTTAGCAAGTTCAATATACCAATCACAAAAATCATCCCAAAAGAAGTGATAAAGCGTTTGTGTCACATCATAGAAACGGAATTGGTCTAAAGCCACGTTAATATCAGCACAAGCATGGTTTAGTCGAGATAAAATCCATTTGTCATAACGCGAAGATGTTTCATCAAAGGGATTAGGGTTAAATTCTGTTTCTCCTACGTTCATCAACACAAACCTGGAAGCATTCCAAATCTTGTTAGCAAAATTACGGGCAGACTCCATCTTGGGATATTCTTTAATTTCTCGCCCTTCAATTTTGTGTTTTACTTCCTGTAGGTCAACATCTGTACCACCAGTAACAGAACCAGCTAAGGTAAAACGAACTGCATCAGTACCATAGCGATCAAATACATCTAGTGGGTCAACTACATTGCCTTTCATTTTTGACATTTTTTCACCATCAACACGTACTAGCCCTGTGATGTAGACTCTTTTAAATGGAACATCTCCCATAAATTTAAGCCCCATCATCATCATTCGTGCTACCCAGAAAAAGATAATGTCAAAACCTGTAATCATTTCTGTTGTTGGATAAAAAGTCTTTAAGTCATCAGTTTCATTTGGCCAACCTAGGGTGGAAAATGGCCAAAGTGCAGAAGAAAACAAAGTATCAAG
>JAHFUF010000343.1 GCA_023265235.1 Blastocatellia bacterium | reverse complement strand
TGCCTCTAATGGAAAGAAATATTAAAAAGCCAACTACTACAACACAAATTGCAGCAAAAAGCAGGTCTCGCTTTTTCATAAAAACTCTCTAAAATATTATTTGTTTTAGACAAGACCCTGACAGCTTTTAGAACTTACTAACAGAGCCTATTTATTGTAAAATCGCAATTTAGCAACAAACAACCTAGGTGTCAAGGCAATGCTGAAAGATTAAGAGCTAGTAATCAAAACCTAATTGAAGATCAATTAAAAAGAAACAAAAAGGAATAATATTCTCAAAAAAAGAAATAACCAGATCAAAATTATTATTAATAACATTAGTTCTAATACATTTATACTGAAATTTATAGCTAAATTGGCTTGAAAATGGTTTTATATTTATTCTTATGTCTTTGCTCTTTACTGCTTTTAGATAGAGCTAATAAGCCCATTTATCATAACACACAAGTTATCTTAAACCCCCTCTTAGCAAATAAACCATAAAATAGTAAGGTAAATAGAATTGCCAAGCGATTATAATTGCTGGTACCATTCCGCCGTTATTCTTGCTTTAGCAGGTGGTTTTTCAATGATGCTTCTATTTTTAAAGTTCAATTAATTTTATTAATCTTACAAACTTTACTTAGGGCTACTGTTTTTTATTAGCGATTCATATAATCGTATAAGTTGTTTAGGTAGTTAAATCTATCTAGCAACCTATGGTAATAAGAAAAACTACGAGCTTATATAGGTAAAAATCTTTACTAAATAAGTTTCGCTAATAAATTTCCGGTTTTGCCTGTTATTTTACTGTTGTTCTTCTACCTGCTATGCTATCTTAGGATAGGTTATATAAAAACCGCTGGGACATTTCCAAATAAATTTTTATTATGTAAAGGAGATATTTCTCATGGCAACTAGAGCCAAAAAAGCCGCTATTAGCTTAACTCAACGCGAACAAGAGGTATTAAAATTATTAGCCGATGGCTATTCTAACGAAGAAGCCGGTCAAATACTTAATCTTTCCAGACGTACAATCGAGGCACATCGCGCTCGCATAATGCTAAAATTAAACCTTCATACTTTGCCTGCGTTGGTTAAATACAGTATTCAACACGGTTTAGTTAGTGTTGATAAACATCGTAGTGATCCACGCATGCCTGAGTAATCGCTAAAAACAAAAGCTATTAATAGCAAAAGAAAAGCCACTTCTTATAGGAGTGGCTTTTCTTTTTTGCTTAAGAAAAAATCTAGTTGTATATCTTCCAAGCTGTTGAATATGTTCATAAAATGTGCATCTGCTTGTTTCTTTTACAATTTCTTTATTGCATTATTAGAACCTGTTATAAAAATCCAACACTATTAAAATAACAATTTATTATTCCTTGTCCTAAACCCTATTAAAAAAGTTAAAAAGAAGGCTAATAAAGGTATGTTTATAAAAAAAACAATATTGTTAACTAGAGTTATTATTATTTCCACTCTCTGTTTAATGCCTTTTACTAGTATAAAAGCACAGTCAGCAGGATCAACCTCTTCTATCATTACAGGAAAAGTAGCAGATGAGCAAATGTCTGTAGTAGGCGGGGCAACCATAACAGTAAAAAATCCACAAACTAATTTTTCACGAGAAGTGATCTCTCAAGAAGATGGATCTTATGTAATTTCACAACTACCTCCAGGTAATTATGTAGTTACTATTGTAAACTCAGGATTTACTTCCCAAACACGCCCATTAGAATTAACCCTCGGTACAACTACAGTACTGAATTTTACGATCAAAGCAGGTACACCAACAGAAATAATTGAAATTACTGCAAGTAATAGCTCTTATTTAGAAGGAAAAACTGAAAGCAGTACTAGTATTAATCGCAACACTATTACAACACTGCCAATAAATCGAAGAAATTTTTTGGACTTTTCTATCACTGCCGCCCGCGTACTTGCTGATCGCGTACCTGCTCAAGGGGCTTCGGCTACTTCAGGGCTATCTTTTAATGGTCAATCGGCTAGGTTTAATAATATTACTATTGATGGTCTAGACAATAACGATTTAGGCTCAGGTTCAGTACGCTCTACTTTTAGTCAAGAAGCTGTGCAAGAATTCCAAATCATTTCTGATGGCTATAATGCTGAATTTGGACGCGCAATTGGAGGGATAGTCAATATTATTACTAGAGGTGGTAGTAATGAGTTTCACAGTCAGCTTTTCCTACTTAATCGTAATGATGATATTGCTGCTCGTGATGCTTTTGCTCCAGTTAAACCTCCTTACTCACAATACCAATTTGGTGCTGCTTTAGAAGGGCCAATCAAAAAAGATAAGGCTTTCTTTTTTACTTCTTTTGAACGACTGACACTAAAACAAAATAATATTATTACTATTACTAATGATACTATCAAGTCTATCAATCGCCTTGGTTTTAACTTACGTAATGGCGCAGTACCTTTTTCACTTAATAACAGTGTTTTTCTAGGTAGAGTAGATGGTAAGCTTTCTAATAATGATACTTTTTGGGTACGGTATAATTTTGGAGGTGGCTATAATGGCGCGTTAGAACCATTTGGAGGCTTGGTTGCAGAAAATAATGGTGGTGTTCAGCGTTTAACAGATAATTCCTTAGCCTTAAATAATACCTATATTAGCAGCCCATTAAACCTAGTTAATGAAACAAGGTTTCTTTTTACACGTCGAAATCAAAAAATTGATCCTATTGATAGTGCTCCACAAGTTAGGATCTTTGCCCCTGAAGGTATGATCATTTTTGGGCAAAGTACTTTTTTGCCTCAACCACGCGTTTTTAATACCTTTCAAATTATTAATAACACTTCCCTAATTCGTGGCCAACATCAAATAAAGTTTGGTGTAGACTTCCAGCGTTTTAGCACTGTAGGCCGTAAAACTCAACTACCAATATTTTTAGGAGGAGGAGCATTTTTTACTGACATAGATTTTGCCCAAATTACGCAAATGCCTGGATTACCCAAGTTAAACAGTTTGCAAGCGTTTGATCCTGCTTTACGTACTCCAGCACAAAAAGCATTTCTCTCTGCTTTATCAGGATTTGCTCCTACTTTATTCCCAGGATTTCCTAGCAATGTTCCTTTGGCTGATTTGCCTTTACCAACCTTTTATACTCAAGGGTTTGGAGATCCCAGCTTATCAACTTTTGGTAAAGAGTTTTCTTTCTATGTTCAGGATGATTTTAAGTTACGCCCTAATTTAATCATCAAAGTAGGGTTACGTTATGATTTAATCCGTGTAAATTTTGTACCTAAAAATAATGGTAACTTTTCTCCTCGTCTTTCTTTTTCTTACTCTCCAAATAAATTTAATAAACTCAATATTCATGGTGCTTATGGGCTATTTTTTGCTGGTGCTCTAGTAGGACAAGCCTTTGCAATTCAAACAACTAATAGTGGCGCATTTAATGTACCAACTATGCCCTTTCCCTTTTCAGCATTGCCTTTTTCCTTACCTGGAAGAAAATTTCCTCAAACAACCTCTTTACCTCCTGGTGTGAAAGTTATTCCACAGTTTACTCAAGCATCTAGGTTTGCTCCTGTACTAAATAATAGCTATACAGCGCAAACCACTTTTGGGCTTAGCTACTCATTAAACCCTAATACAGCTATTAGCATAGATTATGCTTTTGTTAGAGGGGTTAAGCTATTTGGTCAACGAGATATAAATCCAATTGTACGTCCTACTAATAACCCTATAGAAAGTGCCTTAAATGGGCGCGTAGATCCAACCACAGGCACACTACTACAATTTGAAACTAGCTTTGATAGCTACTACCACGCATTAACTCTTTGCTTTAGTCGTCGATTTACTACTAATTTTGGGGTTTTGGCTCATTATACTTTCTCTAAAGCAATTGATAATACTTCGGATTTCAGACCAGATTTAGCAGAAACAGTTAACCCCTTAACAATTAGAGATGAGCGTGGACTATCACTACAAGATGCTCGTAGTAGGTTTGTGATCTCAGGCACTTGGAGTCTTCCTTATAAAAACTTGCTTATGAAAGGCTTTCAAATCTCTAGTATTGCTAGCCTTAATACAGGTCGTCCATATAACTTACTTGCTGGTATAGACTTAAATCGCAATGGTGATTTACCAAATGGTGATAGACCTCTAGTAGGAGGCGCGAGTATTGGTCGAAATGTTGGTATTACTCCAGGGTTTGCTAGTGTTGATGTAAGAGTTCTTAGAAAAGTTAAACTTAATGAACGCTATGAAATACAAGGAATAGCAGAGGTTTTTAATTTGTTTAATCGCACTAATATTAATGAAATAGATAGAGTATTCCCACCTGATGCACAAGGTAATTTTTCTTTACCAGCAAAAGATGGTGGGCGTTTTACTATTACTTCAGATCGTTTCCGTAGTGCTTTTGCTTCTAGGCAATTCCAACTAGGACTACGGTTATCTTTCTAAAAGATCCTAAAAAATTAATCTCTTTCTCTAACTCAGCAAGCTTTATCGCTGGGTTTTTATCTTTTAAGGACAAGTATCTATAGGATATGGTGCAAAAAGTAAATTAGGGCTGTCATCTATTTGCAAAAACCAGATCTTGCGATCATGAAAATATTTTATTAATTCACAATTTTGTGTAGCCTTCATATTGCGCGCCCAAACCACTTTAGCATTATCAATATCTGCTTCATTATAAACCCACTCATTATGAGCATTATGTTTAGGCAAATAACTAACTACTACTAGGTGTTTACCTTCCTCTGCTTTCAACCTTGATAAAAGTGCGTCTCGCTGAAAGCTCCAATGAGACTCTAAGGTTTTTGGCGGCTCCCAAGGGCTAGGAGTAACAAAAAAGAAAGGATCTTCGCGTAGAGTAATAGGTAAAAAGATTAGCAAAATACAATAAAGCGGAATTGACCATACAATCAATTTACCTGTAGGTCTATTTTGCCATCGCCAAATATAAATTCGCCTCATACACTGCAAAACTACATAATAGAGTAAACAGACCCCTGGTGCAGCAAAATGACCGTAGCTAAACACTACCAACAACATACCTAAAATTAATATTAAGCTAGATAGTAAAGCAAAAAGTATCCAACGATTTTTTAGGAGCAATGGCAAAACAATTAAGGGTATAGTAAAAACCCAATTAAGATAAAACTCCCACATACTAGTAAGTTTTTCTAGACACCCTTTTAGATAAATAGTCAAACTACCTGTCTGTAGGTTATACATAGTCAAAAACCAGCCTCGGTAGTAATACCTCATTTCAGCATGGTTATAACTTACTTCTACTGGTGGTTGTTCCCAAAGAAAAACTGGTAGTTTGCCATACATAGATTCATAAGCACGATAGGGTAAAATCCAAACACTACCAGTAACTACAAAGTTATAGTATCCAATAAATAGACCTACAACTAGTAAGAATAAAGACATTGGTACAATCACTTGTTGAAAAGTTAATTTTAGAATGGGTCTTTTTTTACTAAATAATAACCAAAAAAATAAGAAAGCTAATACTGGAAGGCTTATTATTAAACCTTCAAATGGACGGCTACTAACTAAAGCACTTAAGCCTAAAGCTAACCAAAGAGAATTACTAACAGTTGGTGTTCTAGTTATCCGACGCACTGCACCAAAAATCAATGCTCCTCCAATTGTAGGAATACAGCCACCCCAATAGCTTTGGCTCCAATAACTAAAAAGCCCTAGCTTTAAGATCATTAGTAGCCCGCCTAGAAACGCCCACCTAGAAGGAAGCCAAGCCTGCAACATCCAACACACAGCAGCACAAGCCAGTGACATGCTTAGCCATACCCCTACAATAGGATGTCCTCCTAGTACTTGTCCAAGAGCAAGGATCAACCCTTGTCCAGGAAAATACTTAGAATTATAAGTAGGTTGGTGCAAAATATGGAAGCTCTCAAAATGGATCCACATAGGGTGTGTAGGGTTGGTGAGTCTTCCATGAGCAAAAGTGTCTGCTGAAAGCAAATAACCAAATTCATCATGAGCACTAGGAATAGGAAAATAAAAGAGCAATGAGACTAATGCACTGCCAACAAATGCTAATAATCCTACTAAAAATACAGCTAACCTTT
>JAHFUF010000342.1 GCA_023265235.1 Blastocatellia bacterium | reverse complement strand
AATTTAACCGAGGGTTGACTTTGTAAATACCAGCAATACCATAAGTTGTTACATCATTTTGTGAAAAAATTTCTAGAGGTGCCGGTAAAATTGCTAGCCCTAAATTGCCAAATAGATTAAGACGTTTGTCAAAAAATCTCTTTCCTACTAGTATACTTGCAAAAAAATTGGTTGTATTTAATCCTAATCCTTTTGCTTGGTTAGTGTTTGGTAGTTGAACTCCAAAACGAAACCCTACGGCAGGTAACCTTTCTGTTTCTTTTCTAAGTTTAATCTTAGTTGCTAGCGTAAAATCGCCAACATCATTTGTAGAAAGTGCCCCAGACGCAATTTGTAGAGGGATTTTACTTGATCCTATTCGGTCAATACTCAAATAGTTTTGTAAGGTTCCTTCGACTTCAAATTGAACGTTAGAGGAGAGTCCAAAGGTAAAACCAATTACTCCAATACGGCTTAGATCGCCTTCTAAACCAGAAACACTAAACTTTTGTTTTTGTAATAACTCCACCCCTATTTGGGTTCGAATACTTCCTGGCTCAATTATGTCAACATCTTCTGTTAATAAAGGCCGTTGTTGTGCATAAGTTAGCGATGTTGTACTAATAAGAAAAGCTAAGACTAAAGATAATTTTAGTAGAAATCTAGTACTTAAGCGTAAGGAAACACTAAAGTATTGGGAGAAGTTTTGTTGCATTTTAGCCTCTAGAATATCTAGTTTATTGGAAGTGATATGATGATTCTATGATTCTTGGTGAAAGGCTGTCAATTGCTTTGGTGCAACTTAAGTAGGTGTTGGAAGGCTTAAAAGGCTTGCCTGTATGCTATAACGTGTTAATAACATACAGGCTTATTGATATTATAACTTAGTCTCGGAGTAAGTACGCACCCCCATCAATAACTATTAGTCCTGGTCTTGGTTCATTTGTGTTTTCTGGATAAACAAAAAAAGTATGTGTAACCTTTTTGCCATCAGAATAAGTAAGTTCTAATGTATTTCCTACTATGCGATAAGTACCTGAACCACTTGTTTTACTAGAAGTTGTTACACCACCACCATTGCCACTGCTAGAAAAACCGACAAAACCGCTTTGAGCAAATTTACCATCACGGCTAAAAACTAATTCTTTTTCTCCGCCGACCCCACCAATATTGCTACCACTAGAAGTATTAGTGAAAGTTCTAATTGTATATGTACCATTTAAGCGTAAGCCGCTAAATTGTTCTACACGATAAAACTTTGTTCGACCAATTTGTAAAGAACTTTGATTGTTACTAAAAGCTATAGGAGGATTTGCTGAATTGCTACCGATACGAAATTGGATTTGGCTTCCAGATATTTGGTAAACGCCACAGATATTAGGATCGCTTTTTTGTGCTTGATCAAAATCAAAATTATCTAATGTGCCCCCTTTAGGTAGGCCATAATAAATGCGACCATCAGGAGAAAAGAAATAATATACCTGTCTAACAATATAGTCATAAAACTTAGTATTAACATTAAATTGCTGACGGCTTTCTGTTCCAACATATAAGCCTGATAAGCCATTACCTGTGGGCTTGGCTTTACTAGGAGATGAATTAGGGGATGAATTAGGGGATGAATTAGGGGATGAATTAGAAGGGGGAGATTTAGCTTCAACAACATTAATAAAGTCTGTGGATCCTAGGAATTCTTTTAATACAGGAAAATAACGACTATATTCTTCTTGGGAATTAGAAGAAAACATAAATAATTCTGCTCTATTTCCACCAGGATGGGCACCTAAATAGAAACGGTACGCTTGGTTACCATCCTCTGTTTGTATTTTTACAGAAGTGAAAAGAACTTTATATTGTTTGTCATCATCAGTAGTTTCGGTTATTTCACCTTTGAGAAGGATTTTGGATTTTTTATGTAACTCGGCTAAAACTAAGTCAAACCATTCATGAAAATTACCACTAAAGTCATGTCCTGGGAGTATGGCAATAAAGGTAGACGCCTGAGCTGCAGGTTTGTCTCCTGGAACATAAGCTGTTATGCCAGGTTGATTAAATGATTGCCAACCTGAAGGAGGGGTAAAAATTACATTTCCCACTCTTGATTGATTAGATTTATTTTGATTAGGTTTATTTTTTTGTATTGCTTGTATGCAGGTTGTGGAAGTAAGTATTAACAATAGAATAATAATAGGTTTAACCTTTGCTAAATAAATACTTAATGGTTGCATAATTTTTCCTTGTTTTAGACTAAATATGTAAGCCGGAATTGTTAGCTTTATTATTTAACATAGACGAGGAACTTTTAATTTTCTGTTATAGGAAAATCCGCTTCTTTCCAGGCACGATACCCGCCATCCATTGAATGGACATTGCTATAGCCCATTTTTTGTAAATTGTCTGCTGATAAAGCAGATCTAAATCCTCCTCCGCAGTAAAGAATAATTTCAGCATTTTTATCTGTAATTTTATTTTCTATGTCTCGTTCGATAATTCCTCGTCCTAGGTGTTCTGCTTTACTGATATGGCCTTGTTGCCATTCATGATCTTCTCGCACATCAATAAAATAAAATGTTTCTTCAAGATCTAACTTAGCTTTTACTTCTTGAATAGAAACTTCTTTAATGCGACTCTTAGCATCTTCTACAATATTAAGAAATCTTGGAGAATGTTTCATATATGCTCCTAAATAATAGAATATATTGATGTTAACTATGTATTAAAGCTTTATTCACAGCGTACAATATGGCTACTATCAAATAGAGAAATAAGCATATTGAACGCATTTTCAGTAACTTGTTTGTCTTTAGATTCAATTGTTACTTTAACTCGGTAATCATCGCGATCAAAAACAGGGTAAGAGCCAATAGCAGCTTGAGGATAGTCTTTAGCAACTTGGGTGAGGTGATCTGCAATATCAAACTCGTCTTGTTTGGTAAATATTAGTTTTAGGTAAAACTCCGAGGCACGAAAACGCTCTTTTATTGCAGAAAATTTTTGTCTAAAAAATTCTGGTACTCCAGGGAAAATATAAACGTTTTGATAAGAAAGTATTGGCCATCGTAGTTCTGGAAGAGTGATAAAGGTTGAGCCTTGAGGCACATCAGCCATCCTTAAATGTGTTTCTTGAACTTTATCTCCAAAGTATTTTCTTAATGCTGCTTCTAGCTCAGCATGCCTATGCATTTCAGCCCCAAAAGCTTTGCAAACACCTAGTAGTGTTACATCATCATGGGTTGGTCCAACACCACCAGAAGTAAATACATAAGTAAAACGCTTGGACAAATCTGCAATTGCAGCCCCAATCTGGTCTACATCATCTGAAATTACTAAAATAAGACGTAAGCTAACACCTAGATCGCGTAATTCAGAGATCAGGAATTTTGCATTTTTCTCCTCAGTTTTACCGCTGAGAATTTCATCCCCGATGATTAAAATGGCAGCAGTTGTTTCTTTCATGCCCCCAATAATAAATGTTAGTAGCAAACTCTACAACAGCTAAAAAGAAAAACTCTAACTACTTTGAGTTTTATTTCTTGATAAAAAAGGGAATTTTGTTGCTAAGTTTTGCCAAGCTAAGGTTTTAACTAGACTATCAAAGAGCGAATAAACAACTGGTGTTACTAGCAAAGTTAAAAGTAAACATAGTGACTGGCCACCAATAACAATAATAGCAACCGAACGACGAGAGGCCGAGCCAGGCCCTTGACCTAGTGCCATTGGTAACATTCCTGCTACTAGGGCAATAGTTGTCATTAAAATAGGGCGCAATCGATCTTGACATGCACGCATCACCGCATCATAAGTACTCAAGCCACGAGACCTAAGCTGATTAGCATGATCAATTTGCAAAATAGAATTCTTTTTTACTATTCCAAATAACATCAAAATTCCTAGGGCAGAAAAAATGTTTAATGTTTGGTTAAACATAATTAATGAGAGCAAAGCAAAAGGAATAGATAGCGGTAAGCTAAGTAAAATGGTAATAGGATCAAGAAAACTTTCAAATTGTGCGGCTAAAACCATATACATAAATGCAAATGAAAGTATAAAAGCAATAAGAAAGTTTCTGGCAGCACGTCCTAACTCTCGGCTGCGACCTTGAACGCCATATTGATATTCTGGAGACATGTTTATTTTGGCTACATTAGCATTAATCAACTCTAGAACAGGCCCTAGTGATTGGCCACGCTCAATATTGCCAGAAATAACGACTTGGCGTTGTCTATTATAACGATCAATTTGTGCAGGGCCTGTGCTGTCTTCAACACGAATTACTTGATCTAGCCGTACACTACCTAGTTTACTGGATGGGACGGTGAGTAAGAAGAGATCCTCAGATTTATTACGGTCTTTTAACTGAGCACGAACTTGTATATCATAGCGGTCTTCTCCTTCGCGATAGTTTGATACTTGATCATTACCCCCTATAAGTGTGCGAATGGTGCTAGCAATATCACTAATTTTTACTCCTAGATCTGCGGCACGATCACGGTCAATATAAATACGTGCTTCGGGTTTGCCTGAAATTAAGCTGTTATCTAAATCTACTACACCAGGAATTGTACGAGCATAGTCAATGATTTTTTGTGAGTAAATAGTTAATTGAGAGAGGTTTGGGCCTCTTAAACTATATTGAATATCAGCATTTTTCATCGCGCTACTAGAAAAAGCAGCAATATATGCTACGGAAGCACGTAAATCTTTCTGTTTAACTAGTAGTTTACGGGCTTTTTCCATTACATCTGCTTGGGGGTATTTTCTTTGAGTAATATCTATTAGTTTTACATAAATAGTTGCTGAATTAGGGTTGTGTTGCGAATCACCACCAATTGTAGTAAGTAGGTTAGTTACACCAGTAATTGCCCGAAGTTCGGTTTCTATTTGACTTAAGCGTTCTGCCGTAGCAGTAAGTGAGTAGCCTTCAGGAGCGCGAACATCAACTTGAAAATCACTAGTATCATCTTGAGTAATAAAATCTTTGCCTACTTTTTGAAACAAAGGTACTGTAGTCATCACTACAACTATTGAAAATACTAGAACTAACAAGCGGAAGCGCATACAAAAACCTAGTAAAGCCATATAGCTACGTTCTATTAGGCTATAAAAGAAAGATTTTTTAGCACTATGTCCATTTTTGCTTACTTTTAGAAAACGCGCTGACATCATTGGGGTTAAAGTAAAACTAACAAGTAAAGAAACCCCAATAGCAAAGGCAGCAGTCAGACCAAAACTTTGCATAAATCGACCAACAATCCCACCCATAAAAGCTACTGGTAAGAAAATAATAATCAAAGAAAGTGTAGTAGCCATTACTGCTAGCCCTATTTCATTAGTTGCTTCGCGGGCTGCTTGCATAGGCGACATTTGCTTTTCTTCCATAAACCGATAGATGTTTTCTAAAACCACAATTGCATCATCAATAACAATTCCTACTGAAAGCACTAGGGCTAACATAGTCATTTGGTTAAGCGTGAAATTCATGTAGTACATCAATGCAAAAGTCGAGATTATCGAGGTAGGAATAGCAATAGCAGCAATAATTGTAGAGCGAAAATTACGTAAAAATAATAGTACAACCAAAGAAGCTAAAATTCCGCCCAGTATCAAATGTTCTTTAATTGCTTCAAAAGAGCCTTTAATAAAGCGGGATTGATCACGAATAATTTGCAGCTTAAAATCTGGTGGTAATAGTCGCTCGATTTCTATTAGTCGCTCTTTCACATTAGCAACTACTTGCAGTGTATTATTACCGGACTGCTTACGGACTTCTAAAATTATTGCTTCACTGCCATCAAGACGAGCCATTGTACGAGGTTCTTCAATGCCATCTTCTATATAACCTATGTCAGAAATTCTTACAGGAGTGTTATTAATAGTTGCAACAATAATTTTATTAAAATCTGCTGTATTACTAATACGTCCTAAAGTGCGAACTACTTGTTCACGGCTACCTTGGTCAATGCGCCCTCCTGGTAGTTCTAGGTTTTGACTAGCAATAGCTGCTTCTACTTGAGGGACGGTAAGGTTGAAAGCAGTTAGTTTTTGTGTATCTACCCAAACCTGTATTTGGCGTTTGCGATCACCAATAAA
>JAHFUF010000341.1 GCA_023265235.1 Blastocatellia bacterium | reverse complement strand
TTGCCAGACTTTGTCAAAAAGTGCCATAGTTGCGTCGCCTTAATTTCTTTCTAGCAGTTTAATTTAAAATAAAATCACAAGAAAAGAAACCTATAACTCTTAATTTAGTAAAATATACTTTAGCCTTTCTTATAAAGGCAATGCGGTTATTAACATAGTAAGTTTTTATAATAGCTAAAGTCAACTACATCAATATAGTAATTCTTGAGAGTTTTCCAAGCAATTAGATTACTATTATCTTTGAATTTTTACAATCTTGGTTAAATATTAACAGCCACTAGAGAGTATAAGAGGAGGAAATATAACAGATATATTTTACTAAGGATTCCACGAGTAGGAAGATGTATTTAACATTGGGGTGATACTTGTGGTATTACTTATAAAAAATATTTTGACTCAAAGTAAAAAATAATAAAAAAATGGCTCCTGTGACTATACCCTCATTTGCTTTTATAAAAATACATGGCATTAGTGATATTGGTAAAGTGCGTAAACTTAATGAAGATAAGTTTTCTATTTCTAATCTAAATACAAAAGATAGCCTTAATACTTATCAGGGAGAAGTAAGTAGAGAAGGGTGTTTAATGTTGGTTTGTGATGGTTCTGGAGGAGATGGCCGTGGAGAAATTGCTGCTAAATTAGCTGTGGATATTTTTCAAAAAGAAATTTTTTCTAACCATCAAGAGGACATAGGTATAGGAGAGCGGTTAATTAATGCTGCTAATAAAGCTAATGAAGTAATTTGGAAATGTTCTAACAGTAATTCTTCAATTGTTGGAATGGCTAGTACTTTAACCGCAGCTTTAGTTGTTCCACCTCAAGTGTATATTGTAGAAGTAGGCGATTCGCGTTGTTATTTAGTTCGCCAAGGAACAATTAGACAAGTTACACGAGATCAGTCTATGGTACAAATGCTAATAGATGGAGGGGTAATTACTCCTAGCACAGCAAAAACTCATCCTTACCGCAATATCGTTTTGCAATCACTTGGGGCAAAAGGTTCTGTTGTTCCTGTAGTAACTAGCTTGGAACTAGCACAAAAGGATCGTCTACTGCTTTGTTCTGATGGACTAAGTAAGAATTTACCTGAAGAAAAAATGCTAGAAATCCTTGCTAACCAAGAAGATGTAATAATAGCTTCTCAACAATTAATTACCGCTGCAAATGATTTAGCTGCTGATGATAATGTTACAGCAATAGTAGCAATGATTGAGGGCGAAGCTTTTGCTAAAGCAGAAGACTCTGCTACTTTACTGCTTTCAGAAACATCAGTCGATGATTTATCAGAAGAACTGGAAGATCTTACTAGTGTGATTTCTCTTATTAGTGAGGAAGTTATAAGTTAATAATTTTCTTATTTAGCTATATCTTAAAATTGCAAAACATCTTTTCCAAGCTTATAATAAAACACCAAAATATATTTACTATAGCTGTTATTGGTGTAGAATATTTGTCTTACCTATGGAACTTTATACTATTTTAAAGCCAAAAAAATTGTTAAACTTAGCTATAAGTGATTTTGTTTTTTAGCTTTTGGCCATCTGGCTTTATAAGCGAAAAAAGATATTACAAGGTTATGAGGCTTTTATGGATATTTATGAAAGGTTAGATGGCTCACATTTGCAAGGTATTAGGCAAGAGCAATTTCGTGTAATGCGGGATTTAATGCTGCAAACTATTGGAACACAGACAATTACACTATCTGATGAATATCCAGAGGTTCCTGTAGGATCGATTGTTGTTGATGAACCACAATTTGCTTCTCCTAATGATTCAGGTTTTGTTTTAATGACAGGAACAGTACTACATCGATTAAAAATAGGCTGTAATACTATTGGACGTTTTACTGATAATGATATAGTTATTTATGATGAAGACCGAATGCTATCTCGACGTCACTGTTCAGTAATAATACATACAGACGGTACAGCAGAAATATTTGATACTTCGCTTAATGGGACATTTATTAATGATTGTCGTATAACGCGGGCAGGTATAAATTCTGGAGATAAGTTGCGGTTGGGGCCAAAATTTTCTATGAAAATAGTTTTATATAATAATGAATAATTCAAGTGTTATTTTTTTCTTCTAATAATAATTTGCTCACCTTTTCAAAGTCTTTTTCTAACTTAACTAAAATTTCTCCTGCTCCTATTGTTGAATTATCTCTACCTAACTTTTCTAGTTCCTGACAATAAGCTGTCATTTGAGAAGCTCCTAGGTTAGAGGTACTAGATTTAAGGGCATGTGCAGCATGTTCTAACTGAATTGGGTCATTTTCTGTTATAGCTTGTCTAAGTGATCTTATCCTTGTTGGGGTGTCTTCTAAAAACAAGTCTATTAGTTCAATAACTAAATTAGGCTCTCCTTGGTCTTGTAGTTCTTGCAATTCTCTTAATGCCTCTAATGATTTAGGGTTGATAGTTGGTAAGAATGAAGTTTCTGGCATACTAGAAATTTGAACTAAAGTAGCTGGATCTAGATTATGACAACGGTTCAAAGCAGCTTGTAATTCTTTAATATCAACTGGTTTGCTAATATAATCGTCCATGCCAGCTGCTAAGCATTTCTCCTTGTCTCCTTGCATAGAACTAGCAGTCATCGCAATAATACGAGGACAATTTTTTCCAGCAAAATCTTTTTTTATTTCTCGTGTAGCTGTTAATCCATCCATATCAGGCATTTGTACATCCATTAGGATTACATCATAACTTTGGCGTGCTAAAGCATCTAAAACTTCAAACCCATTAGCTGTCATATCTGCGCGATATCCAAGCCGCTTAAGCATATTTATAGCGACTTTTTGATTTATTACATTATCTTCTGCTAAAAGAATTCTTAAATTTAATTTTGGGACCGAAGAAGTATCAAATATAGATGAACCAGTTGCATAACCTTTTCTTGCTTGTGGATCAAAGAGTCCTACTAAAGAATCATAAAGCTGTGCAATTCTAATAGGTTTATTAATAAAACCAGAAAACATTCTTGCTTGTTTTATCGCTTCTCTTGTTCCAAGTGAAAGTAATAGCACTAGGGGTAGGTCGTCTATATCATAATATCTGCGAATTTGGCTAGCAAAGTTTAAGTTATCTGTCTGAGACAGTAAGTCAATAATTGCTATATCAAAAAGTTCACCATTATCAACCCAAAAAATCGCTTCTTCTGGTAATGCAGAGATTTTTGGTAACATACCCCAAAGAGAAGTTTGTTCTTTAAGTATATGTTGAGTAAGAGAGTTGTCAGTTACTATTAAAACTCGTTTATTTTTTAGGCAGGGGATAGTGTCATATAAATGTGGGTGTTTATGGTTATTATTTGCTTGTACAATAATGGTGAAATGAAATGTAGATCCTTGCCCTACTAGACTCTCTACCCACATTTTTCCACCCATCATTTCTGCTAGTTTTTTGCTAATAGTTAATCCTAGTCCTGTGCCGCCAAAATGACGTGTAGTGGAAGCATCTACTTGACTAAAAGATTGGAATAACAAAGGTATTTTATCGTTAGCAATGCCTACGCCAGTATCGCTAATAGAACAATGAAGTTCATAAGTATCTTCTTGTAATGGGGTTGACTCAACTATGATCAATACCTCACCTTTAGAGGTAAATTTAATAGCATTACTTAATAAATTAACTAAGATTTGTCGAAAACGTGTTACGTCACTAGTTAAAGTTGATGGCGTATCAAAGGAAATAATATAACCAAAATCTAAACCTTTTTCGGCTGTTTTTGGAGCCAGTAAAGCCATAGATTCTTCTATACAATCGCGTAAATCAAAAGGGTTTTGCTCTAATTCTAGCTTTCCTGCTTCAATCTTAGAAAAATCCAAAATATCGTTAATAATAGTTAGTAAGCTTTCTCCACTAGTACGAATGGTTTCAATAAAATCTCTTTGTTCAGCACTTAGTTCTGTATCTAGAAGGAGTCCAGTTATTCCAATAATAGCATTCATTGGAGTGCGAATCTCATGACTCATATTAGCCAGAAAGTTAGATTTTACTTTTACTGCTGCCTCAGCCGCTACTTTAGCCAAATTCGTATCGTCTAACTGCTTTTTTAGGTTTAATAATTCATTGTTAAGAAAAGATGGGTTGCTTGGGTTGCTTGGGTCGCTTTTGTTTTGCATATTTTTAAGCTTTTATCTTTTAAGTAAAATTGCAATATTATAAGTTAAGATCAGCAAGTTTTAATAGCATTTATTACCTAAATCAGTTATAAAAGCGACTATTAGAGTGCTAAATATAGATTTATTTCTAGTATAAATCTTAAGTAAAATAATTAGGAGAAAATAAAATGGGAGTGCTTTCTGCTGGTGATATAGCCCCAGATTTTTGTGTAAAATCGCATAAGGGCGAAGACGTTAAGCTTTCAGATTTTCGCGGTAAAACTGTTTTGCTTTGGTTTTATCCTAAAGCTGATACTCCTGGTTGCACAAAAGAAGGATGTGGCTTCCGGGATCGGATAGCTGAGTTTGAACAAAAAAATGTCCAAGTATTTGGTGTAAGTTTTGATACAGTAGAAGAAAATAAAGCTTTTGCAGAAAAATTTGAATACAATTTCCCCTTACTATGCGATACCAAACGAGATATAGGAATGGCTTATGGTGCTTGTGATGATGCTCAAGCTGCTAATGCTAAACGTATTTCCTATTTAATTGGGCCTGATGGCACTATTAAACATTCGTTTGGTAAAGTTGATGCTATTAACCACCCTCAAGAAGCTTTAGCAATGCTTTAAAAACAAAAGGTAGCAGAAAATGCTACCTTTTTCTTGTTTTAACAGACTTTGTGTTTTTAAAGATTTTAGGCTTATACTTATGTAAGTTATTGAGAAATCAGTTCGCACAAAACCTACAATCGTTAGAATAAGAAAAAATAATGGGATGTATTGATTATACACCCCACAGTTATTCATGGGACAGGATAATTGTTGGGGGTTATTACGCTATTGCTATTTACATTTAGAATAGCCGCAGTCTCGGCAAGTATCACAATTAGAGGCGTGTTCTAATTGTCCAGAGCATTCTGGGCAAACACCAATAATGGAAGAAACCACTTTATTTCTAGAAGTGTCTGACCTGCCTTCTAAACGACGTTTAGTAATCAAGATACATTCGGCAATGGCTTGTTCTGGAGAAGTACAAAGTCTTTGGTTAAACCAAACTGAATGTGTACCATTAACCTTGTTTAAACTACGAGCTAATTCCTCAGCTTCAAAGCCACCACGCAACATTTTAGAGGCTAGTAACCCTACAGAAGGGCTAACTGGGCCAGAAGCAAAGATTTCTAGCACTCGGTTATAATCATGATTAACAGTGACATATAGGTTTAATCCATCAAAAGAAATTCGCCAAGTATAACCAAGCAACTCCTTTGGTCTTTCTAGATGAACCCTAGTAGTCACAGCCGTTTGAGAAGGTTTAGCCATTTCTTCTGGCTTACTAACAGGTTTACTAGTAACTGTTGCAGGTTTTGCTGTCGAAGTTTGGGTCTCTTCTACTTTCTTGGTTGAGTCAGATGCTTTAATTGCTGTAAGTACTTGACCATCACGGCTTCCATCACGGTAATAGGAAACACATTTTACTTTTAAGCTACGAGCTAAACGATAAAGCCTATCTACATCAGCAACAGTGTCTGTTGTTGCCCCATTGCAGGTCTTTGAAATAGAATTATCTACATTCTTTTGAAAAGTAGCTAGTACGCGGACATGTTCTTCCCCACCAATTTCATAAGCATTAATAAAATGGTCAGGTAGTTCAGCTTGGCGATCTACAACTTGTTGTGCAGCCATTTCAATAGAAGTTTCATCGGTTGGATTGTACTTAATACCTAATGCTTCTGCTGCTAATGGATGGACGTAAAAGCGTTTGCCTAAAGTGTCTTGACGAACATATGCCCAAGAGAAATTAGGTTCAATACCTGATGAAGTTTCCGCTACTAAACTAATTGTGCCAGTAGGAGCAATTGTAGTGGTTTCATAATTACGCGGGGTTAATGGACGACTTGAGTCAATACCAATTTCATTATAAAGGAAGTTTTCATAGAGTGCCTTGTTTGGCTCAAGCTCTGGGAAA
>JAHFUF010000340.1 GCA_023265235.1 Blastocatellia bacterium | reverse complement strand
GTTAGCAGAAGAGGTTGTTAGCGGAAAACTTGTTTTACAAGCTTATGAAACCACCACAACACTTGGTTTTTGGGAAACCTTGCTCTATAGAAAAATGTTTGTCTTTTGGGAAATGTTGATTTTTATTGCAATACTTCTAGTCGGATATATTTATGTTTGGAAAAAAGGCATTTTAGACTGGAGGAAATAATATGGGTTTAGAAAATCAAATAGCCGAAGCGTTGCCAGAGGTTTTAACCGCTAGGTTAGACGACTTAGTTAATTGGGCGCGTAAATCAAGCCTGTGGCCTGCAACTTTTGGCCTAGCTTGTTGTGCAATTGAAATGATGAATATGACTAGTGCTCGCTTTGACGTTGCTCGCTTTGGTGCAGAGGTGTTTCGTGCTAGCCCACGCCAAGCTGATGTAATGATTGTTGCTGGCAGGGTTTCTCGTAAAATGGCACCAGTTCTACGACGCATTTATGATCAAATGCCTGAGCCTAAATGGGTTATCTCTATGGGTGCCTGTGCCACTGCTGGCGGTATTTTTGATACTTATGCCATTGTCCAAGGTGTTCATCAGGTAGTTCCCGTTGATGTTTATATTCCTGGTTGTCCTCCACGTCCAGAAACATTAATCTATGCCATTATGAAATTACAAGAAAAAATCCAAACAGAATCTTTACGTAATCGCAGAGACAAGCTTGAGGAGGTAATCACCCTGTGAGCGAAGACGCCCTCACTAAAGCAGAAGATCCCATATCAGAAGATGTTCAATTAGAGAAAAAAACTCCCTTGCAACAAGTCGTTTTTATCACTAAAGACAAATTTGGTGATGTAATTGGAGAAGTCCTAGAAAAATTAGGCGAAACCAGTATATTTGTAAAACGAGAAAGTATTGTTGATGTTTGTCGCTTTTTAAGGGATGAAGAAAAATTCCTCTTTAACCTGCTCTCAGACATAGCAGGAGTAGACCTTGGAATAGAAGCTGATCCACGCTTTGAAGTCAATTATCATCTCACTTCTTTGCCAAAACGAATGCTTATACGCTTGAAAGTAAGAGTTAGTGAAGAAGATTGTAATGTGCCTACTGTAGTAGAAGTGTGGCCAACAGCCAATTGGCTTGAAAGAGAGGTTTTTGATCTACTAGGCGTTCGGTTTGAAGGACACCCGGATTTACGTAAAATACTTACCCCAGATGATTTAGAAGGCCATCCTTTACGTAAAGATTTTCCACTAAGAGGCTATTAAATTAGAAATAAGTTAGAGTGAAAGGTTTAATATGTCAAAAGTGCTGGAGTACTCGCCCACAAAGGCTTTTGAACAGCAAGTCCGCGAAAATGCAATAGATTCTAATGTTACCGTGAGTATGGGGCCACAACATCCTTCTACTCACGGTGTTCTTCGTTTAGAAGTAGTACTTGATGGTGAAACTGTGGTTAGTGCCACCCCAGATATAGGCTATCTCCATACTGGGATGGAAAAAATCATGGAGACAAAAAAATACCAGCAAAATATTACTATTACTGACCGAATGGATTACCTTAATCCTATGGGTAATAACTTAGGTTATGTAATGTGTGTAGAAAAACTACTAGATATCGTTGATGATATCCCTCCCCGCGCTCAAGTTATTAGAGTAATGCTGGTAGAACTACAACGTATTGCTTCTCATATGGTTTGGTTAGGAACTCACGCCCTAGATATAGGTGCAATGAGTATGTTTTTCTATTGCTTTCGTGAGCGTGAAAAAATACTTAATATTTTTGAAGCTATTTGTGGCGGTAGAATGACGGTTAGTTTCTTTCGTGTAGGTGGGCTTCCTTATGATATTCCTGATTTTGTCCCAGGCATGATTAAAGAATTTTGTGATAATTTTCCTGCTGCATTAAAAGAATATGACACCCTGCTAACAGGAAACAAAATTTATCAAGGTCGTGCTAGAGGTGTAGGTATTATTACAGCAGAAAATGCTATAGCTTGGGGTGTTACAGGCCCTTCACTACGCGGCTCAGGACATGACTTTGATATTCGTCGCTATTTTCCTTATTGTGGCTATGAAACTTATGATTTTGATGTTCCAGTTGAAAAAGACTGTGATGTTTTTGCTCGTTATATGGTAAGAATGCGTGAGCTAAAAGAAAGCCATAAGATTGTTCTTCAAACATTAGACCGCTTAAAACCAGGCCCAGTAAAAGCTGATACACCAAAAATTTGCCTGCCAGATCGCGAAGTGATGCTTAAGCAAATGGATGCACTAATTCATCACTTTTTACTTGCAGGACTAGGTTTTAAAGTCCCACCAGGTGAAGCTTATCATGCAATAGAAGGCTCAAAAGGTGAGTATGGGGTTTATATTATCAGTGATGGGTCTGAACATCCTTATCGAGTCCATGTTCGCGGGCCATCATTTGTTAACTTACAAGCCTTGCCAATAATGGCTAAGGGTGAAATGATTGCTGACACAGTAGCTATAATAGGTAGTTTAGATATTGTTTTAGGGGAGATTGATCGTTAAAAAACGATAAAAACGAAAATATGTTTTCACCAGAAATTGAAAAAAAAATAGACGCTACCATTGCTAAATACCCACACAAACGCTCTGCTTTATTGCCACTCATTCATATTGCGCAAAACGAACAGGGTTATATTACCGAAGAAGCAATTGCCTATATTGGAGAAAAGCTAGACTTAGTTCCAGTAGAAGTTTACGAGGTTGCAACGTTTTATAGTATGTATTTTCTTGAACCTATAGGTAAATATAACCTGCAAGTATGTCGTACTATTAGTTGTATGCTCTGTGGTGCATATGACATTTTAGAGCATTTACAAGGCAAATTGGGTATAAAGAATGGTCAAGTAACCTCAGATGGACGCTTTCGTTTAACTGAAGTAGAATGCTTAGGCTCTTGTTCAACTGCACCAGCAATGCAAATTAATTTTGACTATCACGAAAATCTCACTCCAGAAAAAGTAGATCAAATTTTAGCTAAATTACCTTAAATAACTATGGCAGAACTAAAAATACTTACAGCAAGGTTTGACACTCCAAACCCAACAGATATTGATACTTATCTAAAAGATGGTGGTTATCAAGCGTTAGGAAAAGCGTTAAAGATGACCCAAGATGACATAATTAACGAAGTAAAAAAATCTGCCCTACGTGGTCGTGGTGGAGCAGGGTTTTCTGCTGGTGTTAAATGGAGCTTTGTTCCTCGTCAGCTAAATAAACCAAAATATTTGGTTTGTAATGCAGATGAAAGCGAGCCTGGCACCTGTAAAGACCGGCCTTTAATGGAACTTGACCCACATCAATTAATTGAAGGTATGGCTATAGGTAGTTATGCTTTAGGCGCGAATCTTTCGTTTATTTATATTCGTGGTGAATATTGGTACATAATTGATATTTTAGAAAAAGCTATAGAACAAGCCCGCAACCGAGGCTATCTAGGTAAAAACATTTTAGGTAGCGGGTTTGATCACGACATTATTGTTCACCCTGGTGCAGGGGCTTATATTTGTGGCGAAGAAACTGCACTGCTTAATTCCTTGGAAGGCAAACGTGGTCATCCACGTATTAAACCTCCATTTCCTGCCGTAGTTGGGCTTTATGGCTGTCCTACTGTAGTCAATAACGTAGAAACACTAGCTGCTGTACCACATATTATTAACAAAGGCGGCGATTGGTATCGCAGCCTTGGTACAGAAAAAAGCGGCGGCTCAAAAATGTTTTCTTTAAGTGGCCATGTAAACAAGCCTGGTAATTATGAAGTCCCTATGGGTTACCCCCTAATGGATATGATTAATGTTGAAGGCGGAGGAATGCGTGGGGGCAAAAAGCTAAAAGCGGTTATTGTAGGCGGTTCATCAGTTCCTATTATTAACGCAGAAGCCGCAGCCAAGTGCAACATGGACTATGAGTCCTGTCAAAGCGTTGGGACAATGCTTGGTTCAGGTGGCGTAATTGTAATGGATGAGACTGTAGATATTTTTGAGACTACTTTTAACCTAATACGCTTCTATAACCATGAATCCTGTGGTTGGTGTACGCCTTGTCGTGAAGGTACAGATTGGCTCTTAAAAATATTTAAGAAAATAAAAGCTGGAATGGGCGAACCCTCTGACATAGATCTAATCTTAAAACTTTGTGTAAATATTGAAGGGCGCTCACATTGTCCATTAGGTGAAGCTGCTGTATGGCCAATCACAAGTGCTATTAAGCATTTTCCTGAAGATTTCAAAAAACATCTACGAAAATCCTTGCCAGTTTTAACTATGGCTAAATAACCAAAAAGCTCATCTTGGGCTATCTAGAGACGGAAACAATTATGGGTGATATAGTTAATTTAAAAATTAATGGGAAAGATTACCAAGCCCCCAAAGGAAAACTTTTAATCGAAGTCTGTTTAGAAAATGGTGTTGAAATACCAAACTTCTGTTACTACCCAGACCTTACCCCTCAAGCAGCTTGCCGTATGTGTTTAGTACGCATTGAAAAAATGCCTAAAATGGCAACTTCTTGTACAGTAGAAGTCGGTGAAGGTATGGTGGTACATACTGAAACAGAAGAACTTCTAGAAGCTCGTAAAGGGATGCTTGATTTTATCCTTGGCAATCACCCGCTTGACTGCCCTGTTTGTGACAAAGGCGGACAATGCGAGCTACAAGATATGGTTTTTGACCATGGTACGGTTTATGCCCATTATGATGTAAAAAAACAGGCTACTCCTGAATGGCGACTCTCTCCATTTATCGCTTACGATCCTCAACGATGTGTTAGGTGTTATCGCTGCATTCGTGAATGTACCGAAGTAATGGATGTGAATGCATTAGGTAAGATTTTCCGAGGTACTCATGAAGTCATTGGCCCCTATGGTTTAGGAATGGATAAAGGGGGAATGGACAAAGGACATCATGCTTTAGATTGTGAGCAATGTGGTAATTGCGTAGAAATTTGCCCTGTAGGAGCACTGCTTTCTGTAGATTCACGTTTCCGTTCACGTCCTTGGGATATGAAAGAAACTGTTACTACTTGCACACATTGTGGTGATGGTTGTCAGATGAACCTTGGAGTTCGTGACAAAGATTATGTTCGTGTAGCCTCTAAGGATATGAAAGGGGTTAATGGTGAATTCCTTTGTGTTAAAGGTCGTTATGGTTGCTCGTTTATTTCTAGCCCAGAACGAATCACCAAACCAATGATTCGTCGAAGTGGCAAGTTTGAGGAAGTAACCTGGGAAGAAGCCCTAAAGTTTACTGCTAGTAAGTTAAAGGAAGTTTCAGCTAAAAATAAAGACTCTGTTGCCGTATTAGGCAGCCCAAGACTTACTAATGAAGCAAACTTTACTCTACGTCGCTTTGCTGAAAAAGGCTTAGCTACACGTAGTTTTGGACAGGTGGCAGATTCAGATTGGGACAGATTTTTTGCTAATTTAACTGCTCCAATTGCTACACATAAAGATGTTAAAAAAGCAAAAAATATCTTGATGATTGGTGGTGATGCAACAGAAAATCATCCTTTATCAGGAATGGTAATCCGCTATGCAGTACGTAAGGTTAATGCCAGTTTGATGGTAGTTAATTCTCGCCGTACTAAGATTGCTCGCCGTCAAGCAAAGCTTTTTCTACATATTCGCCCTCAATCAGAAGCAGCAATAGTAGCAGCGTTGTTTGAGCCAGAATCAGAACTTCCACGTTTAGCAGAATTGGCCAAAGTAAAAGTAGAACAACTACAAAAACTTAGAGAAAAGGTCTTTGGTAGCGAAGAATTAATGATTGTTGTTGGGCCAGAAGTTCGTGGTGCAACACTTGAAGCCGTTGCTCAATTAGCAGGGTTTCTTAATAAACAAAAAGAAAGAAAAATCCAATACCTTCCACTAGCTACATATAACAACACTATGGGTGCTATTGATATGGGCTTAGCACCTAATGCGCATAACCTGATGAGAGGTTTTGGCTCTCAAGTCCAAGCACTTTATTTGGCTGGTAGTAACCCTGTTGAGCAATATGGTGCAGATTGGGAAAATGCACTGAAAAAATTAAGCTTTTTAGCTGTTGCAGAATTATTTATGACAGAAACAGCTAAACTTGCTGATGTGGTGTTTCCAGTAAA
>JAHFUF010000339.1 GCA_023265235.1 Blastocatellia bacterium | reverse complement strand
CGTTTTTCATTTTCAATAGTAAAAACCATCTGGTCAAATTTATAAAAACTATTGATTTTAAATGTTTTGAACTCTGCGATATGCTTTATATATGCCACCAAGTTTAGATTAGGTAAACCATTCGCGTATCTTTTTACCTATATCTGAATCACTTATCTTTTTGCCTAAATCCTTTATATAGCTGGAAACTTTACTTAACAATGAATCTTCTTTAATGCGGTTAGCTACTTTTTGTAATTGTTCTTCCGTTAGGCTGATTTCTTTATTTTTGTTCCTATTTGATTTTCCTTGTTTTTTTTTGCTATTTTCGATTCTATTGATAGTTGCCAAGTAAAAAGGAAGAGCACCTTCCTTAGAAATTCTTGTAAATACTTCCGAGTATAAGTTACCAAGCCAAGATTCTCCATTAGGTAATGAAAGGGGTTCATGATTATCTTCATCGTTTGCTACCGCAACAGTGGGTATATTCCTGGCAATCAATTCACCTGTCTGTTTAGCAATCTCTTCTCTTATCAGCTTTGAACGCATTTTCAACCGTTCTTCAAACTTACTGGGAATTATCTTATCAGCATAGGTGAAAATAATGATGGCACGATCCCAAATTCCAATATTGAAAATACTAGAAATTCTTTCGATTGTATTTATCTCTACAGCATTAACTCTATTATGATCTAATCGTGTCACAAATAACATACAATCAATTCTATTCATTTTTCGCTTAATATCAGTAAGATATTGTTTATCAACTTGTTTACCAACTGTATCACCTAGTCCAGGAGTATCAACAATTGTATAACCAATTCCATAGATATCTCCATCATAGAAATGCACTGTTAACGTTTGTTTTTCATAAGCGTTGACAGGTGAAACAACTTCTCCCATCAAAGTATTAATTGTACTAGATTTCCCAACACCAGTTTGACCAACAACAAGAAATATAAATTTACCTCGATCCGTTTCACGCAACTTAATTTTAAGTTCCTCAATTAGTTGTTTTTGGGGATCGGTTAGAAAATACGTTGAAAAATCTTCTTTATCATCTTTTCCTTTTGATCCCAGACATGCATCTGTTAATTCTGTTGAAGCATTCTCTTTGAATGCCATTGTTGGTTGTTCTTGATTAGATGCAACATTATTTGTTTGGGTATTTTGTATAGAGCTATTCGGATTACTGCTAGTCTGGATAGTTTGGACAGTTTCAGCAGTTTGGAATTGAAGCCTAGTAATTTCTCTTTCACATTCTTTAATCTGTTTACGCAAAGCAAATTTTTGGTTAGGGTCGCTAAGAGTAGCTAGTTGTTGCTCTAAGTAATTTTTCCTCTCTTGCCAAATGTTGAAAGCTTCATTCATGTTATTTGGTATCCTTTCTATGCCATCTAACAAAGGTCTAATAGGGATTTTTTTCATTAGTCCTTTAGGGATAATAAACTCTTCACCTAATTGTAATAATTGTAGTAAATACTCATAATCAAGAACAATGCTAGGATCTTCCGTGAGAAGAATTTTTTGTTCATACTGTAGCTTGGGAATAGTTTTATGAATTTTGCGTAAGTCAGCACGAATAAGGGAAAGCAAGTCTTTCCTACTTGCCTCACGGCCATTAACAAAGATAAAAATCTTCTTAGCGTCCAAGTCAGCTTTAACCAAAGCTTTGTTTTGATTGTCTTCAGACTCAAGCACTACACCATATCGCCAGTAGGTTTTATCATAAATAAATGTATTCATTCTAACGATAAAGCGAGAAATAACACTACTTGGGAGCAAATCATAGTGATACTCAAACCTTAATGTATCGTCCCAGTTGCTTAGGTCTGATAAATTAGGTGCTTCTTTAGGTAATAAGTCTGGTATTAATAGCTTATTTTTTGTTGAATCGTCTAAGTCAAAGCATAATTCAAACTTACGCATCATTTCTATGATGAAGAAATGCTTATTTTCTGGGTATCTAATGTCATTTAATACATCATTAAGGCAGCTTATTTGTAATTCACCTTTATTAATAGCTAGCCCTCTATAATTAAGTATTTTATAAACACCTGCTGTTACCCAGTCAGGATTAAGTATTTGGGTAGTTTTTACCCTTGGATCTTTATGAAAACATAGTACTACTCCTAGATCGTGTAGAAACCCAATTAAAGTTTCTTCGCTTAAAGTATCAATACCTTCTTTTACACACATTTGCTTATACTCAGAATACTCTAAGTAATCTTGATGCTCATTTTGTATTGTTTCTAGCTGCTCTTTAATCTTAAACCAACTAGCTAGTAATAAATCATCTATGTGTTTTAACCCACTAAGTTGCTCTATGATAGCCTGTATTAATGAATCAATACCTTTGCCATTCTTACAAGAAATCTCAACAAATGCTTTTATATTATATTTAGCTCTAAGTCCTTTACGATCAAGTTCTAAGGTTTTAATGTCAATCTGATTACAAACAATAATAATAGGAGCATCATCAGCAAAGTTCTCTATTGTCTTTAACCAATAATCTAGCCTATTTTGTTGCTCATCGTGTCTACCATCCAACACCAGTAAGTATAAACTCCTTTTGGTGAGAAAGAATTGATGCGTAGAATGCATTATCTCTTGTCCACCAAAATCCCATATGTTTACTTTTATCTCTCTATCGTTTGCTAATTTGACTGGCCAATGTTTTTCTATAATAACGCCTTCTGTCATTGGTTCAGGGTTATTAAAGATGTTACGAACTAACCTATTTACTAGTGAGGTTTTCCCTACTTTACCTTCTCCTACAACTAGCATTTTCGCTTCATTCAACCTTTGTTTTGCTTTTTGGCTTAATAGCTCAAAATAATAATTAAGTATTTTTCTAGGCTCAAATTCCAGTTTTAGTATTTCTGGAGGGATTGGTAATAACTCATTTGCTTGTAATCGTAGTCTTCTGAGATTAGTTAATTGGTTAATCTCAGATGGTAAACTACTTAGCTGGTTAGAGTCTAGGTCGAGAGAAGTAAGGCTAGAGAGATTACCAATCTCATTCGGTAAACTACTTAGCTGGTTAGAGTCTAGGTCGAGAGAAGTAAGGCTAGAGAGATTACCAATCTCATTCGGTAAACTACTTAGCTTGTTACGTATTAGGTAGAGCTTAGTAAGGCTAGTGAGATTACCAATCTCAGAGGGTAAACTACTTAGCTGGTTAGATTCTAGGGAAAGCTCAGTAAGGCTAGAGAGATTACCAATCTCAGAGGGTAAACTACTCAACTTGTTAGAGTCTAGGTCGAGATATTGAAGCTGAGGCAAAAGACCAATAGTAGGAGAAATAAAAGAGAGATTATTTTTATATAAATCAAGGATTGTTAATGATTTAAGAGAAGAAATATTATCAGATATAGTTTCTATTAAATTACCAGCTAAATAAAGATGTTCAAGTTGAGTAAGGTCAAATAAGTTATTAGGTAAACTAGTTAGTAAAAGACAAGAAATATCTAAGCTACCAAGATGTTGATGTTTAACTTGCTCAATTAAACCTAGAACAACCTGATTAATCTCATCAGCATTAGGTAAAACTTGGTGTTTATCCCCAGATTCTTTGGCTAGCTCTCTACGTAAAGTGTTAGGATCATAATGTTCACATAGGCGAATAATACAACGCCCTAAATACCAGCCCTTCATATCTTTATCCATTGGGCTATATTTTATAGCCAACCAAACCCTAGCAACCTGGTCATAGGAAAGATTAAGCCTAACCCAACATCTAAGTTGAGGTTTGGATAAAGTGGCTAAGTAATCAGCACAGGACATAGCATTAGTCATAAAAGATTAATCTAAATAATCTGTAGGAAAAGCCAGAGTAATAAATGCTAATATGGAATGAGAAGATACTATATTTTCTAAATCAAAGCTAGTGGACAATTAACTGCTAAACATCAGACACTATATTTTCAATAGTAAAAGCTACTATTTCACAGGCAAAAGCCCATCCAATAGCCAACCATAAGCCAATATTATTTGATTAAAATATGGCTGTATTTAACCTGTATTTAACCTGTATTTAACCTATATTCTGACTAAGTAAACTAATTATCTCGCCGGAACACTAATCATTACCATTACTTAATATAAGCAATAGTGTTCCCAGGGTCTTTTAGCCTATTAGTGTTATGAAGCTAGATTATTAATCACCATAATCAGCATCACCATAAGCACCATAACAACCATCAACCAAGGAAGCCATAGAGCGTTTAGCAACTATTTGTCTGATAAAAGTAAGGGAATCAGTATCAATCTGATATGTACCCTTACTAGCTCTACCAGTCCTATGTTGCTTAAGTCCAACTAATCTCAATAGCCTACTAACAAACCTTAGAGGATCTTTCTCTAGATCCTCTCGCTTAGGAATAGAAACAATACCTGAAAACTCTTTTCTATTAGCCTCAATCCAATCAATAAAACCATTTTCTCTAAATGTTTCTTTGGAATAAACTAAACCATTATATTGAAGTGTTTTTGTATTAATCCCTAAGAGTTCAAGCGACCTACTAAATATCTGACGTTCAGTATAAAATAGCCTCATATCAGGTAGTAAGTTTACTCCGCTAAGCTCTTGGTCTTGATACTTTCTTAGTATCTGAGAATCACTAGACATTGCTATCTCTAGCCTAGTAACCTTCTTACGTAACTCACCGCGCTGGTCTTTGTCGATGAAATAAAATAATTCTTTTAGTGTATCGGGATCATCACGATTATGAGCGACATCATTATTATCAACACTACTATCAAGATCCTCATCCTGATTTCCATCATAAATACCATTGTTATTTAACCTATAAAACCCCTTGATCACAAATTTATCTAAAGCACGTTTTTCTTCCAAAGTAGTGCTACCCTTCTGAGCAATAGCTTTAGCTTCCAACTTCCCTAAGTCTCTAGAATAACCAACACCATTAACATATTCCTTATGCTCCAAAACCTTACCAGTCTTGGTAAAATACTTAGCAGCAAAATCTTGTAACTCATCACTACTCTTGTACTTAACCTCATAGCCAGCAATAGCTAATTCTCTAATAAAATTACCTAGAAAATCATTAACCAAAAATGCTTTATTACGTTCTACATTAAGGCAAAGCTTCTCATATAAAGGATCACTAAACCCATAGGTGCTATCATCACCATCGTAACCAACTTTAATGAATTTATGTTTAACCAATTGGTATTGGTCATAAGGATGAGTTTGTGTCCATTTAGCAGCTATTATTTCCTCATCTGTAGGTAGAGATTGCTTGCTGTCACTAATATAAACGTGCCAAGTAGTAGCGTTTCTTACTCTAGCCAATGCTTGCTGGCAATCTTGAGGAGTATTAACACTATGAGTAAAAATTCCACTTATAAAAGTGAAATGATCTGTATCAATACTTACTCCTGATGATAAAGCAGGTGTGGCAATAATCAAATCATACTTAGGAGCTTTTCTATTAGGATTAGCAAAAAACTCTTTTACTTCCTTTTCGCCATTATTATCACCACTAATGTAAAGTATTGATAAATCTGATAATGATGATTGAACATTAGATTTATTATTCTTTTTATAAAACTCTTTAACCAAATTATAAAAAGTTCTAGCTTGTATCTTACAATTAAAAGCTATATAAATGTTTTCTTCCCGTAATAATTCAACTAAAGCGGCCATCTCCACGTTACCAGCAGCTTGATAAAACATAACTTCTTTACCCTTACCAACCTGATAATGATTAAGTACAGTCAAAAATTGCTCTTTAGGACGTAGTTCTGATAACATATCTAGTGTAACAGTACCTAAATGAGCATCTCCTAACACCAGATACTTGGCTTGCCTAATTAATGTATAAAAACACTCTAACATAAACTTTTTATTTTTAATCTTGCTCATTAAATGCCTAAGTAACTGTTCGACCTCATCAATAACAACAATATCAAACCTCTTAAGATTTCCATCATTATCAACAAGCATAGGGAGTGAATTAACCACTATTGCTAAATGGTCTACATTTTGTAACTGCTCTTTGCTATTAATTCCACACCTATAATCTAAGTAAAATTCACTATCTAACCTCATAGCAGCATTACCAGTAAGTGTAACCCTTGGTGATATATACA
>JAHFUF010000338.1 GCA_023265235.1 Blastocatellia bacterium | reverse complement strand
AATTGCTTACTTCCGTAGCTTTTCTTTGAAAATTTTTGCTAAATCACTTAATAATATCTCTAAGTTATGGTTAATTTGAATTTGAGGAAAAAGCATGGAAACACCAAATAAAAGTGAAAAAGAAACAGAAACTACTTCTGCCAGCGATTTTATTAGAGAAATTGTTGCACAAGATTTAGTTTCAAATAAGCATAAAGGACGTGTGGCTACTAGATTTCCCCCAGAACCAAACGGATATCTACATATTGGGCATGCCAAATCTATTTGTCTAAACTTTGGTATTGCAAATGAAAATTCAGGGGTTTGTCACCTAAGGTTTGATGATACTAACCCAAGTAAAGAAGAAACTGAGTATGTAGAATCAATAATGACTGATGTTAAATGGTTAGGGTTTAACTGGAATGAGCATCTTTATTATGCGTCAGATTACTTTCAAAAACTCTATCAATATGCAGTACAAATGATTAAAGAAAGTAAAGCTTATGTTTGTGGCTTAAGCCCACAGGAAACTAGAGAATACAGAGGGACTTTAACTGAGCCAGGAAAAAATAGTCCTTATCGTGATCGCTCTGTAGAGGAAAACTTAGACTTGTTTGAGAGAATGAAAGCAGGAGAATTTGAAGAAGGTAAATATGTCCTACGAGCAAAAATTGATATGACTTCGCCAAATCTAAATATGAGAGACCCTGTTATTTACCGTATTTTGAAAGCCTCTCATCATCGTACTGGGGATAAATGGTGTATTTATCCTATGTATGATTATGCTCATTGTTTAAGCGATTCTATAGAAAGAATTACGCATTCAATTTGTACTTTAGAATTTGAAGATCACCGTCCTTTATATGATTGGATTTTGGATGAATTAAGAGTTGATGCTCACCCACAACAAATAGAATTTGCTCGTCTTAATATTAGTAACACAGTATTAAGTAAGAGAAAGCTCTTAGAGCTTGTTAAACAAAATTATGTTAGTGGATGGGATGATCCACGTATGCCTACTATTTCAGGTCTAAGACGACGTGGTTACACTCCTGCTGCAATTAGGACTTTTTGTGAGCGAATTGGTGTTGCTAAACGTGAGAGTATGGTGGAAATTGCGCTTTTAGAACATGGTTTGAGGGAAAATCTCAACCTATGTGCTGAACGTGTAATGGCAGTCCTAAACCCATTAAAGGTTGTGATTGATAACTACCCTGAGGGGACAGAAGAAGAACTAGAGGCAGTAAATAACCCTGGGGATACAAATGCAGGGACACGTAAAGTACCATTTTCACGAGAGATTTATATTGAACAAAGTGATTTTTTAGAAACCCCTCCAAAAGGTTTTTTCCGTCTTTCTCCTGGTAAAGAAGTACGTCTTAAGCATGCCTACTATATTACTTGTGTTAGTGTAGTAAAAAATGAAAGTGGTGAAATACTAGAAGTTCACTGCACTTATGACCCTGAAACTAGAGGTGGTTGGTCTAAAGATGAGCGTATGGTAAAAGGGACGCTTCATTGGGTTTCTACTAAACATGCTTTGGATGCAGAGGTTCGGCTTTATGAACATCTTTTTACTAAAGCTAACCCCAATGATGAAAAAGATGGGGTTGATTACAAAACCTACTTAAACCCTAATTCTTTACAAGTACTAAATTCTTGTAAAGTTGAGCCAAGTTTAGCCAATGCTCCACTAGGTAAACCTTATCAATTTTTAAGACAAGGATATTTTTGTTTAGACTTAGATTCTCAAACAGAAAAGCTTGTATTTAACCGTACAGTTGGTCTAAAAGATTCTTGGGCTAAAACAGAAAAAAAAGGTAAGTAATCGTAACCAAAGTAGCTTACAGGAAAAAATACTTAATAGCAAAAGTCATAAAATATAATTTGTTTAATGGCTTTTGCTACTCTAGCTTTAATAAAATTTAGTCTTTTCAGGTAAAAACTTAGTTAATGTACGATTAATTGCACTAAATACTGCCTTTACAGGTGTGTGCATAATTGGTAAGGAGATTAAACTACTACCAGAAATATATTTAGAACGATTATTTTCTTGCAATTGAATGACTACAAGAAAAATACCCAATTCTGTTTTATGTGAGTAGGTTTGTCCAGCATCTGCTAGTGTTAAAGTTATTGATGGGGGTAATAAATGGGTAACAGCGTTAAGTGCTGCTATTGCCATAGCTTCAAAGTTGTTTTCCTCTGAATGAGAAATCGCTTCGCCAACGTGAAGTTCATCATAAATGCTAATAGTAACTTTTAGGTGCCAACGGTTGTCCCCTAAAGAAATACACTCAGCATTTTTTAGCTTCAGACGGTCTAAACTAGGCATAAGTTAAGCCATCCTTTTTTATAATTTTATGGGCAACATAAAAATAGGTTTAGTAAAAACCTAAAGCACGAAATTGGACTTCGTTTAGAAAATAATCATAAAGAGTTAAGTCTTCATGCGAACGATCATAACCAACTAGTTCTACATAAGCTTGTCCATTAGTATTTTTTCCGAGCATTTTTCCTGTAACAGTAGTAGCTCCTTCCCAATAAACAACCATTGTTGAGCCTCTGGTGTCTAGTTCCTGACAACGTAGCACAGGATCAATATTAAACTCTGCTTCTAGAGCAGGAATGTAGAGATGCCAACCACTAGGATATAAAGTATTAGTTATTGGACTACGCCATTCTCCTGTAGGGATAATAGAAAATTCATCTAAAGTAAATTGTCTAGTAATAGCATCAGAATCAATTAATGTTAATTGGGAAAACTTAGTTGGTTTTCCATCTAAGCCACGAATAAAGAATGCCATAATTTCTTGGTTATTATCAAGTTGTAATGCAAACCAATCCCAACCTTGCACTTTTTCTTTCATTGTCCAGGTTCCAAATTCATGATCCATCCAGGCTGAACCTGTCACTTGATAACATTTTTCTCCAATAAATAATTCTCCACTTGCTTCCATACGAGTATAGGAAAGATAGTAAGAAGCTTCGTCTACGTCTTTATAGCTAAGGCCATTTAATCCTTGTTTAACAATTGGTTTGGTTGGCTTTAACACTAATTCTAGCTGAGTTTTATTCATTGTTGCTGTTAGGATATGATGACCATTTAACTCATGAACTCGCCAATTATCTAACCAAATATTATGACAATCTGTTGCTGCACCTGCTGGCCTACTACTATCTAAGGAACGCCTATGAGCATAACGAAACTGTTTTGCTCCAATATCTGTAACTGCAAAATGGGCGTAATAGCTTACAGGAGTAAAAAGGCGTGTAGGGATAATTTTTCCTATGCGATCTAATGCTGTTTGACGTTTGAAAAATACTAGCTCAAAGCCAAAACGTGACTCTTGAGACTCTAAATGCCCTGTATAATACCACCATTCTGTTTGTACCCCTTCATGAGCAAAAGTGTCTTGAGGTAGCTCAATAGGTTTTTCAGGGCTAGGTTTTGACAGGGTTTCAGCCGGCCCAAAAATAGCATCTACAACCGTATCAACTACTTGTGTTGCAGCCTTTTCTAAATCTTGTAGGATTTGGTCAAGCACAAAGTTACCCCCTAATAAAATTTATTGATGATTTACTTCTATTGTAGACGGTTTTTTTCAGGCTGAGAAATGATAGCAGAAAAACTTTTCTACTTTTGGGAAAAACTTTTCTTTTTTCCAAAACTTTGCGAACTTTTCTTTTTTCTCTTCGTTAACGGTGTTAAGTTACTTGAAAATGTTAATTCAAAAAACATCATTTAATAAATCAACTAAGTTAATAGTTTTAAGGAGAATCTTATGAAAAAATTCGCTAGTGTAATTATGATTTTGGTCGCAACCTTTTTATTTTCAAATAGTTTAGCCTTTGCCAGTGACAAGGGTAAAAAAGTAGAATTTACTCGTGATGTAATAGTAAATGGCACAGAAGTTAAAAAGGGAAAATACACAGTTAACTTTGATGAGCAAACCAATGAGGTTAGCATTTTTCAAGGGGACAAGCTAATAGCTAAGTCCAAGGCTCGTAAGGGTCAGCGTAAAACCAAAGCTATTACTACAGAAATAATGGTAGTAAAACGAGATAGCAACAATATGCTTAAAGGGATTATTTTAGAAGGCGAAGCGGAAACAATTTTACTTGGTGACGAGACTGTAAATGTTACTCCTCAATAATATAGGGCATAAATAAGGGCAAAAGAGGAGAATTGAGTGGCTAGTAGCAAAAAGCTATTAGCCATTTTTTATTTTAATATACATGGAATTTGCTTTGTAACCCATTGATTCTAAAAGAATCTTAAGTCTTTAATGCCCTGTTAGGGGCATTTAAGGGCATTTGGCAGTAGCCCAGTGATTTATCTCTGGGCATTATTTTAAGAGAAAATTTTATAGTGATGATTTTTTCTAATAAGAGGTTTTTTAAAATAGAACTTACTTGCTTGTGTTTGCGCTTACTGCTAAGATAGCCTACTTGTTACATACCTAATTGATAACTAATTATATTAGCAATAGAACATAATACATACCTACAATTTAGGAGGGCTGTCATGTCTGCTTCTGGCAAAGAAGGGCAAAAAGGCGCAGAGCCTCAACGCGCAAATCTGCAAGGCGCAAATTTACAAAGAGTAAATCTTAGTAATGCTAAGCTTAATGGGGCAAGTTTTGTTGGAGCAAATTTAAGTGGTGCTACTTTAATGAAAACAGAATTAGTTGGAGCAAATTTGCAAAATGCTAATCTTTCTGGAGCTAATCTTAGCGAAAGTAACTTAAGCAATGCAAATTTACACTCAATTAATCTATCTGGGGCAACTTTAACCAAAGCAAACCTTAGTAACGCAAATTTACAGGGTGCTGAACTAAGTAATTGTAACCTAAATGAATCAAATCTAATGGAAGCCAATCTGGTAGAGGCAAACCTTAGTGGAGCAAAACTCGCAAACGTTGGTATACAGTCTGCTAATTTAACCAAAGCAAACCTCTCAAAAGCTCATTTGACAGAAACTAACCTAAAAGGTGCCGATTTGTCTGAGGTTAACGCTAGTGAAGCAGAATTTAGTAATGCTAATTTATCTCAAGCTAATTTACTAAAAGCTAACCTACATAACGCAAAATTATCAGGCACAAAATTTAATCAAGCGGTTTTGTCAGAGGTTAACCTAGAAAATGCTGAGGCTCATAACGCTATTTTTGAAGGGGCTGACCTTACAAATGCCAACCTAACAGAGTTAAAAGGAGAACATGCTAATTTTCAAGGAGCTAAATTAGGTGGGGCAAAGTTAATAAAAGCTAATTTAGCAAACGCTTCTTTACAAATGGCAGACTTAAAGAATGCTTATTTGTCTTGTAGTAATTTAGAGAGAGCTAATTTAACTGAGGCCGTACTAGAAAAAGCAGATCTTAAGGAAGCCATATTAAAAAATACTATAGCTTTAGGAGCAAATTTTTCTAAAACCAATTTAGCACATGCTAATTTTAGTGGGGCTGATTTAAAAGGCGCAATTCTTGAAGAGGCAGACTTAAACAAAACCAATTTTGCTAAAGCTGATCTAACAGGAGCAAACCTAAGATCTGTTCAAGCCCAACATGCTAATTTTTCACACGCTAAATTAGATAATGCTAATTTAAGTGATAGCAATTTAGAAAGTGCTAATTTTGAACAAACTTCTTTAGTAGAGAGCAATCTTTCAGGTGTAGAACTAAAAAATGCTAGTTTTATGGGTTCTAATTTATCTCAAGCAAATCTGAGCAAAGCAAATTTGTACAAAGTAAACTTTAGTGGCGCAGTTTTAGCAAAAGCAAACCTAAGTGAGTCTGCTTTACAAGAAGCTAATTTAGCAGGTGCAAACCTAGCAGAAGCTGATCTTTCAGGTGCTGATCTTTCAGGTGCTGATCTAGCTACTTTGTTTATGGCTATGAGCGGCATATCTATAGCTGTTGAGCCTGAAGTACTAGCAGAAGAACCTACTAGAGTAGCTGTAGATGTTCCAGTAGTAGAAGTTCCAGTAGTCGAATCCTCTTCAGTCGCAGAGCCAGAGGTTTCAACTCCAGCCTCTGCATTAAACCTTACACTAGAAGATTTACCAGCACCACAAGGTCTCTTAGCTCTTTCAGAAGAGCCTTCTGTTCCTCCAGCAGTAGAATC
>JAHFUF010000337.1 GCA_023265235.1 Blastocatellia bacterium | reverse complement strand
ATTTTCCCAACCAATAAGCTTAAACTTCTATTAAATCTTAGCTTTTACGGCATAAACAATTTCTACTAATAAAACTATTACCATTATTATTAAAGAACCTAAAACCAAATAAAATGTCATAGACACTCCAGCGCGAAAGCCTAGAACTAAAATTCTAGGAGAAAACGCTGCCTCCTATTTGTTTGAAGTTGATTAAAAAGAGAGCCTTTTTATTAAGAGTAGGCTAAAATCGTTCATATGGTGACATTAACCTGTTTTAATGTCAAGAAATGATAAGTTAAACTACTTCCAACGTATATTTTTTAACCTTTTTTAATTATTAATCTTTTAATCTGCTTATTTGTTTATCAAAATAATAAATCAAGTAAACTCTCCTTTACTTACTAGTTACAATTAAGTTACACCTTTTAACTAGTGACTTTGGTATGATGTATAAAAATATATAATGTTATAGAGTTAAATCTTTACAAGCTAAATGTTTTATCCATTAAGATTGGAGCAAGCAATGTCGGCTAAATTGTTTTATTGGATTTGTCTATTACTCTCATTAACATTGGTTTTAGTAGCATGTGAGCCACAAAATAACAATAGTGGAACTAGTAATGGTCAAAAATCTGTTGATCAAAATACTATTGAACTAACCTTTACTTATGGCTCAGAAAAAGAAGAGTGGATCAAAAATGTTACTCAAGAATTCAATGCTAGTAATACTAAGATCGGAAATGGGAAGAAAATTGCTGTTAATGCAATTGCAATGGGGTCAGGTGATTGTATAAGTGAGGTTGTTAATAATACCCGTCAAACACATATTGTCAGCCCTGCTTCTGAGGCTTTTATAAAAATAGGTAACTCACAATCTCAAGTTAAAACCAATAAAAATGTTGTTGGCAACACAGAAACATTAATGCTTTCTCCTGTAGTAATTGCTATGTGGAAACCAATGGCTGAAGCTATTGGTTGGGGGAAAAAGCCTATAGGCTGGTCAGATATTCTAGACCTAGCTCGTAGTCCTCAAGGTTGGGCAGCTTATGGTCATCCTGAATGGGGACGATTTCAATTTGGCCACACTCACCCAGAATATAGCAATAGTGGGCTAATCTCTTTGTTTGCCACAATCTATGCAGCTACTGGTAAAACAACAGGCTTAACCTTAGATGATGTAAATAACCCCAAAACTAGTACTTATTTAGCTGGTATTGAACAAGCTGTAGTTCATTATGGAACTTCTACAGGTTTTTTTAGTTCCAAAATGTTTGCTAATGGGCCAGAATATCTAAGCGCGGCAGTACTATATGAAAACAACGTAATAGACTCGTATGACCCTAAATATAAGTTGCCTCTCCCAATAGTAGCAATTTATCCTAAGGAAGGAACCTTTTGGAGCGATCATCCTATTGGCATTGTTGAGCGAGAATGGGTTAGTGCAGAACATCAAGAAGCAGCTAAAACCTATATCAAATTCCTACTTGCTCAACCTCAACAACAAAAAACCCTAAAATATGGTTTTCATCCTGGTGATCCTAATGTTGCAATCACTGCTCCACTAGATGAAGCACATGGAATAGACCCTAAAGAGCCTAAAACTATTCTACAAGTTCCTTCTGTAGAAGTAATGGATAGTATTATCAACCTTTGGAAACAGCATAAAAAACATTCCAACATTATCTTAGTTTTTGACACTTCTGGCAGTATGAAAGAGCAAAACCGAATGCCTAGTGCCAAAGAAGGAGCCAAACAACTTATTAACATATTAGGTGACAAAGATTATTTGTCTATTTTGCCTTTTAATACTAGCTATGGTTGGTCAGGAAAAGATTTATTGATGGAAAATAATCGTCAAATGGCACTTAATACTATACAAGGATTTTTCCCTGCTGGAGGCACAGCACTCTATGATTCAATTAGTGCCGCGTATCAACATATGTTAGAAAACCCTAAAGAAGGCAAAATATCTGCTATTGTGGTTTTAACTGATGGAGCAGATACAGATAGCCATTATGTAACCCTACAAAAGCTACTAGACAATATTCGTTTTGATAATGAAAAGAAAACTATTAGAGTGTTTACTATTGCTTATGGTGCTGATGCAAAAAGCGATATTCTAAAATCCATTGCTGATGCTACACAAGCAAAGTCTTATACAGGGACTCCAGAAAATATCCAAACTGTGTTTAAGGAAATTTCCACTTTCTTTTAATCGTGTATTTAAGCTTGGAGAACTTACTTATGGCAGAAGATAAAATGCCGTTTATTGGTAAATTAATTATTTTAGTTGTAATAGTTGGTTGTCTTGCTGGTGGTTATTATTTTTTGACAGGGAAATCATCTGACTCTTCCTCAACACCAAGCGATACTCCAAACTCAACCTCCACTAGTTCTAATCAATGGCAAGGTAATGCAGTAGAAATAGGAATCGCTTATGGAACAGAAAAAAAGACATGGCTAGAATGGGCAGTACAAGAATTTGCCAAAACCCCTGATGGGGAAAAAATCAAAATAAACCTTATCCCTAGCGGCTCTCAAGAAGGAGCACAAGCCTTGGTAAGAGGAGATAAAAAAATCCATGTTTGGGCACCAGCTAGTTCACTTTATAAAGACACTTTTGTGTTAGATTGGCAAACCAAATATAATAATAACCCTATATTAAAAGAGGACAGCCTAGCCCTTACTCCTATGGTATTTGTAATGTGGGATGAACGCTATCAAGCCTTTATAGCAAAAAAACAAGTTCTTAATTTTACTACTATAGAGTCTGCTCTTAAAGAAAAAGGAGGATGGTTAGCCATTGCTAATAAGCCTGAATGGGGACTATTTAAAGTTGGTCATACACATCCAATCAAATCTAATAGTGGTTTGATGACTTTAGTATTAATGGGGTATGATTACACTAATAAAACCAAAGATTTAAGCCTAAAAGATATTCTTGACCCTAAGTTTCAAGACTGGATGCTTGGCCTTGAAAAAGGAGTTAATGGTTTAGCTGATAGTACTGGAACTATGATGAAAGAAATGGTATTAAAAGGCCCATCTTCTTTTGATGCAGTTTTTGTTTATGAAAATGTGGCTATTGACCAGCTAAAAAATGCTCAAGGTCGTTGGGGAGAATTAAAGGTGGTATACCCTAGGCAAAATATGTGGAGCGACAACCCTTACTATATTATTGATGCTAGTTGGAGTACTAAAGATCATCGTGCGGCGGCAGAAGTATTTCTAAGGTTTCTTCTGACTGACCTAATCCAAAAGCAATCTTTAGTACATGGGTTTCGACCAGCTAACCCTAATGTTCCTATTAAGTTCCCAGAAAGCCCATTTACTCTTTATGAAAAATATGGGTTAAAAATTGAACCAGGTTCGACTTGTGAGCCTCCAAAAGCTGAAGTTATAAATAATTTACTCACACTTTGGCAACGCTCTCAAGGCACAAGATAATACTTAAGAGAAGATAATACTTAAGAAAGGAAAGTATTTTGTTAGTTTTGCATGATTTTCACCCTAAATTAGAAAGTTTTCGTGATGAGGTAATTTCGGGTTTAAGTAAAATACCGAAACAAATTCCTTCTAAGTTTTTTTATGATCCAAAAGGCTCACAACTATTTAGTCAAATTTGTGAGCTAGAGGAATATTACCCAACACGTACAGAACTATCTATATTTCAAAAATATAAACAAGAAATTCGCGAGTTAGTTGGTAAAAATGCTTTGGTTATTGAGTATGGTAGTGGAGGAAGTCAAAAAATTCGTCTCCTACTAAACATGCTTGATAACCCTTTAGCCTATATGCCAATAGATATTTCTAAAGAGTATCTTTTTGCTGATGCTAACAAGCTAGCAAAAGATTATCCGCAACTAGAAATTATTGCTGTATGTGCAGACTATACCAAAGCTTTAACCCTACCAGAAGTAATGGTTAAATTTGCTAAAAAGGTTGTTTTTTTCCCAGGATCAACCATTGGGAATCTAGATCAGGAAGATGCAAAAAAGTTACTTATTAATACTGCTCACATCTTAAAACCAGGAGACGGGCTACTAATAGGAGTGGACTTAAAAAAAGATACAAAAATTTTAACGGCTGCTTATAATGATGAAAAAGCAATTACTGCCGCTTTTAATCTTAACCTTTTAGCAAGGATAAACTATGATTTAAAGGCTAATTTTGACTTGGCTAATTTTGCTCATAAAGCATTTTATAATGACTCAAAAGGTCGTATAGAAATGCATCTTATAAGCCTTAAAAACCAAACAGTAAATATTGATAATATAGAAATTAACATAAAAGAAAATGAGGCTATTCATACAGAAAACTCTTACAAATACGAAATCAAAGAGTTTCAGGATTTAGCCCAAATAGCAGGTTTTACACCAACTAAAGTTTGGGTAGACCCATCAAACCTCTTTAGTGTTCACTATTTAACAATAAACAATAATTTTTCTGGTTAAAAAGTCTTTTTGACAAAAATTAACTAAAAAGAAACTCTGGTTTAATACGGATTTTTGGAGGATTTGTGACAATTAGTACCCCTAAAAACACTCATAATTTGTCAATTAGGTTATTACTACTTAGTATAAGTATAATTTTAGTGCACAGCCTAATTACACATGCTCAAGTAGCTCCACGCATTTCTGCCTCTAGGTCATCCTCTGCTACTGAGATTTATATTAGACCGAAAGTAGATCTTACTAAAAAACCTTCTGTGGCAAGAAGTGCCACGCTTTCTGCTACGGCTCTTGTTGTTAAAGAAAAACCTCCTTTGAAAGTAGAAATGCCTGAAATGGTACAGCTTGCTGGAGGAGCTTTTCAAATGGGGGTAAAAGCTAGTAAAAGCGATGATGGGCCAGAACATTTAACATTAGTTGCTAGTTTTGAAATTAGTAAATATCCTATTACTAACAAACAGTTTGCTCAATTTGCTAGTGAGACTAAGTACATAACTATAGCTGAAAAGGACGCAAGTGAGTTTGAACGTAAAAATAAAATATCTTGGAAGACTTTTGCTTCAAAGGATCGAGAAAACCATCCTGTAGTTTGGATAAGTTATGAAGACGCTCAAGCTTATTGTATTTGGCTTTCCTCTATAATTAAAAATGCTCCTATAAAAGAAAAAGTAGAAATAGAGCAAGAAGGCGACGAGGAACAAACAATAGTAATAGAAAAAACGCATCCTTATCGCTTGCCAACAGAGGCAGAATGGGAATATGCGGCTCGTGGTGGTCTAAAAGATCAATCTTTTCCTTGGGAAACGGTAGACAAGAGTAAAATAAATTACAATTCAAATAAGCGTGAAAGTACTATTCAAGATGCTAAACAGTTTATTAAAGCTGTCGGTTATCAACCTCCTAACAGCTTTGGTGTCCAAGATTTAGTAGGTAATGTAGCTCAATGGTGCTATGACTGGTATGACCCAAGCTTTTATGAATATAGCCCAGAACCACCTCAAAAAGCCTATGGGCCAGAAAAAGGGACTGAGCGCGTTATTCGTGGTGGTAGTTGGTTAGAGGATCTAGAAAGTTGTAAAGTTACATCTCGTCAGTCTGCTCCACAATCAATGCGTACTGCCCAAGTAGGTTTTCGTATTGTACGTGTAATAGCTCCACCAGCAGCTAGTAATAAACCTGTTAAAAATTAAATTAATGTAGGGGCGAACTATTCGCCCCTACTAAACCTCTTCCCAGCTTACCAAATCACCAACGGAAATTTCTCCATCATTTAATACCTCTGCAAAAGCTCCTCCACCCCAATTTGCCTTCATTGCTTCTCGTAAGCCAGAAAAAGCCTCATCCATTCTCTCACAAGGTTTTGTTTCTCCTAAAATACGTAGTCGGCAGTTTCCAATTGTTAGGATCTGATCACTAGTTTTTACTAGGCTTATTCCTCTTACCATTAAATTTGCTCGCCTAGAACTAGGGTCTAAATCAGCGTGTAGATCCTTCATTAAACCTTGCCAAACTTCTTCTTCAATAATAGTAACTTGTCGTTTACCACCTTGATTAGCATTACCAACAATACCTTTGCCTGCTAATAAAGTAGCAAAACTAGCCTTGTCCATTGGGCCACGCTTCATTCGTTTAATCCAAATTGCTTGTAATTGTCCTTTATTCATCTAATTTCC
>JAHFUF010000336.1:397-6127 GCA_023265235.1 Blastocatellia bacterium | reverse complement strand
ATTATAGCTGAGCCAAGTATTTTTAAGACAGTTAAAATCTTGCCTAACATAATTAACCCTTGCCAAAACTTTATAATTGACCTATCCATAGTTTTGTCCCTACATCAGTGTTATTTCCTATAATGCCTAACAAAAGCAAAAAATATCTTCAACATTGTTAAATCTCCTGTTAATCTTGTTTTTTACACAATATTCCTATTTGTCTTTTTTGGTTACTAATAAATAATAATTAATTTTTGAGCTAAACCCTAAAGCTAACTAATTATGTACCCTTTGGCTAATATTCACAAATACTTACCTGTTGTTGCTCACCCAAGAGCCTTAGAACGTACTTATTTAAGGAGTTTTTTTGTTAACTCTTTTGACATTCCTTTAGTAATTTTAGAAGCAGAGCGTGGTTATGGAAAAACTACACTTTTGTCTTTTGTTGCTAAAAAAGAAGGAATATTTTCACGCTGGTTGACTTTAGAGAACTGCGACAATGACTTAAATTGTTTTGTTAAAAACTTATTACAATCTATTTATGGTCGATCTATTCCTGATGAGATAAACCAGTTAAACACAAAAAAGGCTATTCACTTAATTATAGGTGCAATTTGTGAGCTTTCTATTAACGTATTGATTTTAGATAACTTTGAATTAGTAGCTAATTCTGAACCTATTAACTCACTCTTAGAACAATTAATAGCAGATTTACCACCTTTTACCAGGCTAATTATTGCTACAAAAAAGCTTCCTAACTTACGTTGGAGTAGTCGCCAACACAATCGTGTATCTATTTTAACTCAAGTAGACCTACGCTTTGATGTGGAGGATCTTTCACAATATTTTCTTAAAGTCTATAATTATCAACTTTTATCTGAAGAAGCGGCTTTTATCATTGAGCGTACCCAAGGATGCCCTGTATTAATTAACTTATTAGCTCAATTAACTCGTAATCTACCTAGTTACTTAAAAGTAGATTGGAAACAACTTCCTATAGGTACTGAAACAGAAAATATTAAATTACTACTTAGAGAAGTAATTAGTAAATTGCCTCGTTCTCTATCACGAGTAGCTCAAGAAATAACCCCTCTTACATTTACTTCTAATAATGGACAATCTTCCTTATGTGATCTACTTGATACTTTAGCTGAACGTCACTGTTTAGTTCAACAATATATTAATAATACAAACCTTCGTATTAATGTCCCTCACGAGATTTTGGTAGAGCTTTCTCAGAAAATTTAATACACGTTTTGGGTTATATCTTTACCATTTGGTGTAAAAGATTTATTTGCAACTTACTTTTGTTCTTAAGAATCTCTAATAGCAAGCTACTAAATAGTTTAAATTCTTATAGCGCGGCTTTTTATGGCACGGCAATTGTTCAGTAGCCAGAAACTATCAATACTTTTTCACCAATAATTAAGTTAAATTCTAGGAGTTTTGGCATGAAAACTTGCCCTATTTGTCGGCGTGATTATGCAGAACATATGAGATATTGTACTCGCGATGGCACAAAATTACAGACAGAGAATTTAAAAACCTGCCCTGAGTGTGCTTTGAGTTTTCCAGAAAACGTAAATAAATGCCCAGAACACAACCTAGAATTAGTTGTTCAAGCCAAAAGTATAGAACCTGCTACTTTTTGTAACTTGTGCAATCAATACTACCCAACAGCAAATGGAAATTGCCCAATACATGGGATAGCACTAAGAGGTAATAGCCTAAATTCTAATAGTAACCCCCCTGATCGCTTAAACTCTTTATCTAATAGCAAGGACAGCCTTTCTCCAGTTGTCGCTACTATTTTAGAAGAAATTATTAGGACAGATAATTTGTCTAATCAAAACCCTAATCACCCTAACCTTGAGCAAGTAAACAAGCTAGATGAAAATTTATCTGTTAAACCTCTGTCTATGGAGACTAACCAAGTTGCTCACCAAGAAGTAGTTAAAGCCGCAGACACCAAAAATCTAACCGCTCCTGCTGTATTGCCTTTTGATACTTTGGGGAAATATGCAGTTGATCAAGTTTCGGCTGATCGTAAACTCCTAGTTGCTATAGCTCTTTTAGTAGTTTTTTCTGTTGTAGGGTTTGCTGCCTATAGCATTCCTTACGCACTACAATGGCCAAAAGTATCTGCTGATACAGAACCTAAACCTTCATCTGTCCCGCTAGAGATTTCACCTAATCCTAATCCTAGTCCTAGTCCTAATCCTAGCCCTAGTCCTAGCCCTGAATCTACTTTAGAACAAGCAAGTATACCATCAGAAGAAAAAGATATTGTTCAACAAATTGAAGATCCTAGAATTAGAAAAACCCCTTCAAACTCTCCAAACAATAAGCTTAAGGTAGAAAGTAAGCCTATCCAGCAACTAAAAACTAAACCATTAGCAGAAACTGCTATTGGAAAAATTCCTGCTAAGTCAAATCCCCAAATAAAAACTGACAACAAAGAGGTTAAGAAATTTTCTGCTAAAGCTACTAAAGAATCTACTCCTAATACTAAATCTAATGTAGAAGTGGTTAAGGCAGGCAATAGTAATAATACAACTAAAAATAATCAAACTCCTAGCACTAAAGAAATACCTAATAAAGATACTAAAATAGCCAGCGATAGAACTGTTCGACCTACAGTAAGTGAACCTGCTCAATCACGTTCCCAGACTTGGGACAATCCTATAGCTGGCGAAATGAAAGCTCCTAGTCACCAATCAGCAAAAGTTATTGTTAAAGTAGTTAACAGATCACGACTTCAAACCCCTAATGGCTATGTCTACCAATTTGATCTTATAGTGCGTGAATTAAATGGTGTTAGTGTTAAATGGGGTTGTACTTCTGCCCATAAAAGTACCTACTCAGGTAATAATAGTATTGTTTCAGGGTTATTAGGTAGAGAACTAGACGCAAATGGCTCAATTCACTTTCGTATGGCAGTTAGAATGACTGGCCGATGTATTGATGATTGGTATGGAGAAATTGTTTACAATTGTTCAGGTGTTGATGAAAACGGTAACTCAATTGAACTACACCAAGTTTTAGCTTTAGATAACACTTTCCCTACTTATTAAAATTCGCAAAAAAGTTTATTGCATCTTATTGCATCAATTTCAAGTTGCTTTTATACTGGCAAAAACCTACATTTATTTTCGTGTTTAATTTTTTAATGTAAATATTTTATTGTAAGTAAAGGGAGGTTAATATGGCTTCATTTATAGAAGAATATAAAGCTAAACACCAACACCCAATGAATAAACTTACTCATAGCATTGGCATTCCAATGATTGTTATCTCTCTAATAATAGTTTTTTTTAATTGGAAAATAAGTGTTGCGCTATTTGTTATAGGTTGGATACTTCAATTTATTGGCCATGCTTTTGAAGGCAATATGCCAGCATTTTTTTCTAACCCAATTTATTTACTTGTTGGCGTTCAATGGTTTTTCAAAAAGCTTGTTGGCACTATAGACTCTAAGCCAGCACCACAACAAAACAAATAAACTTTGTGTTTTTATAAGTACTAATACAGCAAAATGCTATCCCTACTTCCTTAAATATATTACCCCATGTAAAAACTTGACTATGAGTATCAATTACTAGTATTTCCACTATCTGAATTTCAAGATAAATCACATCTTATAGCCACTTAAAGCATAGCCATTGAGCTAACCAGGTTATTTACTTAAAATAGATCAAAATATAGTGTAATCTAAAACGCTCCTAATAGATTTTTTTACAAAGGCAAATCATTAAAATATACTTATGCGTCATGGTCTTTTTGTTACTGGAACAGATACTAATATTGGCAAAACTGTAGTATGTGCAGCATTAATCCATCGTTATCGTAGTAATACTCCTCTTTGCTATTGGAAACCAATCCAAACAGGAATAGAGTTTGAAAATGATACTGAAACAGTACGTGAGTTAGCAGAGTGTAGCAAATCAGAAATTTTTGATAAAGGTTTTCGTCTTCCTCACCCTTTATCACCCCATCTATCGGCTCAATTAGCAGGTAAAAAAATTAAAATTTCTACGTTAGTTAACCTAATGGTTTTACGTTATAACGCTACTCATTGGGTGATTGAAGGAGCTGGCGGGGTAATGGTGCCAATTAACGAAAAACAATTGATGATAGATTTAATGGTAGGGTTTGACCTTCCAGTTTTAGTTGTAGCTCGTTCTTGTCTAGGTACTATTAATCACACATTATTAACTCTAGCAGTACTGCGTGACAGAGGACTAAAACCTGTAGCCATAGCAATGATTGGAGAAAAAAATTCTGATAACCGTGCATCTATTGAGCTATATGGCAAAATTCCTGTAGTAGCTGAAATGCCCCATTTTACTACGGTTACACCTGTAGTATTAAAACAATGGTCACAAAGTAATTTCGACCTAGACAATGTACTAAGTTCTTATATTAGTAAGGATGATAAATAATAATAATGAAAGACTTATTAGCACGAGATAAAGCTTATCTTTGGCACCCCTATACACAAATGCTTACTGCTCCTGCGCCTTTACCAATTGTAAGTGGCAAAGGAGTTTATCTTTATACAGAAGATGGCAAAGAATTATTAGATGGAATTTCTTCTTGGTGGGTAAATATTCATGGTCATAGTCACCCTAAATTAAATGAAGCTTTAGCCAAGCAAGCTAGCAAATTGGAGCATGTACTTTTTGCTGGTTGTACTCATCCTCCAGCAGTAGAACTAGCAGAAAAACTAGTCCCATTATTACCTCAAGGCTTATCCCGCATTTTTTATTCTGATAATGGCTCAACTGCTGTAGAAGTAGCACTAAAAATGGCATTCCAATATTGGCAAAACCTTGGTGAACACAAACGTAAATGCTTTATTGCTCTACATTATGCCTATCATGGAGACACTGTTGGTTCAATGTCCCCTAGTGAAGAATCTGCTTTTACTACCCCTTTTCAATCCTTGCTTTTTCCTGTTATTCGTGCTGATACACCTTATTGTTACCGTTGTCCAATAGGGCTTAAACGTGAAAGTTGCCAAGTGGATTGTTTGTCCTCCCTCGCTCAAATCTTAGAAACCAAAGGCACAGAAGTGGCCGCTGTATTAATTGAGCCAATGCTTCAAGGTGCTGGAGGTATGATTGTTTGGCCAAAAGAATTTTTATCTCAAGTTCGTAAATTATGTGATGAATATAATGTCTTACTAATTGCAGATGAAGTATTTACTGGGTTTGGTCGTACTGGTAAGATGTTTGCGTGTGAACACGCTAGTATCAGCCCAGATATAATTTGTCTATCTAAAGGGCTTACAGCAGGTTATTTACCTCTAGCTGTAACTGCTACAAAAGAATCTATCTATCAAGCTTTTTTGAGTGAAGATCGACGTAAAACCTTTTTTCATGGTCATTCTTATACTGCTAACCCGCTTGGTTGTGCCGTAGCAATCGCAAGCTTAGAGGTTTTTCAAACAGAAAATGTTTTAGAAAAAATACTGGATCTAGAAAAAATACTAATAGATAGACTTACCCCACTTAAAGATTTACCTTTAGTTGGAGAAGTAAGAGTAATTGGTGGAGTAGGAATTTTAGAACTAGTAACAAATAAGCAGACTCGTGATACTGGTGGCTATTTATCAACCATAGGCCCAAAACTGGCAGCTAAATTCTTATCCCGAGGGTTATTATTACGTCCTTTAGGAAACGTAGTTTACTTTATGCCTCCTTATATAATTACTCAGGAGCAAGCTCATTGGGCATTAGATCAAAT
>JAHFUF010000336.1:0-387 GCA_023265235.1 Blastocatellia bacterium | reverse complement strand
AAATCACAGAAGTACTAACTTGTTTAGAAGAAAAATAAAATGCTTCAACTCTCTATTTTGAATACTAACAAAATTTTACTTTGCTAATAGACTTTTCTTTTACAGTGATTTAAAGTACTTTTAAAACCCAAATATATTATTTTTCTTGTTTAAACGCACTTATCAAAAATATTAGCAGGTAAACTTTGTTAATCAATAACCTTCCTTATCGCAAACCTAAATTACATAAAGATTATTTTATCAAAGACAACATGTTTGGTAATGCAATGGATATTAGAGAGCGTTGTTTAACTAGACAAGATTGGACATTAGGTTTTCCTTGGCGTAATGAAATGTGGCCAGGAATGCGCTGTTCTGGAGGATTACTACCTGATGAAATGAAACTGT
>JAHFUF010000012.1 GCA_023265235.1 Blastocatellia bacterium | reverse complement strand
ATGTGTGAGGCTGTAGACCCACTTGAATCAACAACTGGTAGTGCGTTTGATTTTACTAAGGAGTATTAAAAAAACTCTAAGTTATATTTGAAGCTTTTAAGTTTTTTTGGAAAGGCAGAAAATAATGGATAAACTGAAAATAAACTTTATCTCACAATCCCGGCGTTGCGAAATTTGCCACCAATCAGATTGGTATAATCCAGAAGAAAATTATTGCTCGCGTTGTGACAATGCCACCAATCAATATATTAGAAATAGGCGTTTAAGTGATCCTGACCTAGCTTTTCATGGGAGTTATTTTAGCTTGTTTAACTTTACTCAAACCCAAAAAATAATATTAGGTATTGTCGCTGTATTTGTTACAACTTTTAGCACACTAGTAGTAGTACCAAATTTTTTGTCTACTCGGTGTCGTAGTACCTATGGTGCAGCAGCAGTTGAAGCGATGCGACTATTTCATTCAGTACAAGCGGCTTATCAATCTGGTGTTGGGGATGGAAATTTTGGTACAGCAGAAGAATTGCTATGCGAAGATTTGATAGATGATGTATTAGCACAATCATCAGGTGTATTAGAGTCAGACTGCTCTGGCCCTTTTCATAAAAAATCAAAGAATCTTAGGACAAAAGCTGGTTACATTTTTCGACTAACTGTTACTAAAGCTAGTCCTAATAAGCGTTCTAGCTTTTCTGTTGTTGCTATTTGTGTTGATGAGAAACATGGAAAAAGAAATTTTTTTGTTGATGAAACAGGAGTTATTAGGGCTTCAAATAATACTTCAGAAATACCAGATGCTAATTCAACACCTATTGGAAACTAATTACTCCAAGCCGGATCTGGTGGTAGGGAGATGACTTTTAATTCCTGAGCTTCGGTAAACCTAGGTACTTCTAAATCATTGAAAAAACGAGTGATAATTGCTTCAGAAACTTGTCTAGAGCGTTGTTTGTTTCTTTCTAAGGCTATTTTTAGAGGTAGATCAAAATAAACAATAGATGTATGAGCGTAAGTTTGAAACGCTAGTTGGATTGCTGCATTACGGTAGCTGAATTTAGTATTAGTCGCATCAAAAGCTACTTGTTTACCTGCATATAACGCTTTTTCAACGTCAGAATGGCACTCTTGAAATACTTTTTTATTATCTGCTTGGCAGTTAACATCATTAAATAATTCTTCACGTTTTTTATCAGAAGAAACAATTTCTATATTGGGGGAGTTATTTTCTAGCCAAGTGCTTTTACCACTACCAGGAACGCCAACCATAATATAAAGATGTGCAGTTTTAGGATAAAGAATTTCTTTATAAGTATTAATATAATCAAGAGCTTGCTCACGATTTTGTATTTTCCCTCTTAAACTTAGATTAAATAACCAATATTGAATGCGGTTTTGTTCTTTAATATCTTCTACACCTAGCTTCGCTAGATCTTCAAAACTGAGGATAGTTTCTAGTAGATCTTTATAGGAGTATTTCCATAAATTATGGTGTTCTGCACGAGAACGAAATATTTCTATTTGATTTAATGTTTGTTCTATATTGCTACCAGTTCGGCCTAGCCAATCAGCACGAGTAAGATAATAAAGTGCAGATAAACTTAATTCGCTAGCTAATCGAAAGTATTTCTTATACTCAACATTAATTCCATTAAATGTTAGATCTGCAACAATACGACTTGCCATACGATAGCTAACCATATGACGTAAAATCAAACGTAAGACATGTTCTTGTATATCAAAAGGAACTTTTAATAAATAAAGTACCTTTTTTGCTAAAAATAAACCAATATTAGCATGTCCAGGTGAAACAATACGGTTATTAAGAGTTGTATAAGTTGTTAGAGGCTTACCTATATCATGAAGTAATGCAGCTAAATAGATAGAAACCTGATCTTTACGGGATAAATTTGAATTGTTAGTGATTTCAGTCAAAGCTTCATCCATAACCATTTGAGTATGAGTTAAAACATCACCTTCTGAGTGCCAAATATTATCTTGTGGGCATTCAGACATATGCTGTAACTCTACAAACTCAGATCTTAAAGCTTGTTTATAATAGTTTAAGTCAATAAATTGTAATTTTGATAGTTTATTAATAAAAAATATAAGTTCTTGAGACATAAGTTAAGCTTAAAACTTAGTTTTTTTAGGTTAAAAAAATAAATCTTAATGTCCTATTAGTGCTATTTTTAGTACTAGGAACTAATTAATCAACCAAGTCTACGAGCACGCACAGAAAGCAAAGATCCAATAAAAATTAAAATCGCGCTGATAATCATTCTTAGGGTTAATTGCTCGCCGCGAAAAATAATGGATAAAGTAGCAGCAATAGGAGGTTGAATATAAATAAAAAACGCTACAAAAGATGACTCCACTCGCTTAAGTGCCCAATAATTAAAGAAATAAGCAAGTACTGTAGGGAAAATAACGATAAATATCCCCCAAGCCCAAACATAACCAGAGATTTTTGTTGGTTCAAAGACTGTTAAAGAACTCGCTCCATAGCCAGTGATAATAGTCGAACCAAAGGCTAGTAGAATTGCAGTGATAACAAAAGGGTCATAACGCATCACGATTTCTTTACTAATTACCAAAAATAAAGAAAAAGATAAAGCGTTTGTTAAAGTCAGTAAATCGCCAAAAATATAATTGCTACTTAAATCAAACTTATCTATACCAAGTAGGTAGAGAACACCACTTAAGGAGACAAGAATACTTAAGGCTTTTCCTAGTGAGAAGGTTTCTTTTTTAAATAAAATGGCGAATAAAAGAGTGGTTATAGGAATAACTGTATTAATTATTGCAGAATGAGTAGGAATAGTACGGGCTAAGCCTTCAGTAAAACAAATTTGGTTAATTGCTACACCAAAAATAGAGTAGACAAAAATTAGTCCAAAATCTTTAATGCTACGAGGGAAGTTTTTTTTAGCTCTGGGTAAAACCAGTAGCAACATTACTATTGCACCAAGTGTGACTCTTAAAGAAGCCCAAGTAGGAGCAGGAATTTCTTTAAGCACTTCTTTGGCTGCAAAATAATGGATACCAAAAAAGATTTGTACTGAGAGTAAAGCTAAGTAAACCTTAGTCTTAGGGTCACTAGTAGCTTCTAAATTTATTGCGGGAGGAGTGAGCGATTTTTCCATCAAATGTGCTCACATTATTTTCTTGCCTAGAGCAGATAAAATTAACTCTGCTGCCAGCTTACCAGTACGATTTTCAATATCTAGTACCGCGTTAATTTCTGTTAGCTCAATAGAAACAGCTTTACCACTATCGTAAATCTTTTCCATAGCTAAGTGGCTTTCCCTATATGTACCTCCACCAGGAACAGGTGTTCCTACACCAGGAGCATAGGTAGGATCTACAAAATCAATATCAAAAGTAGCATGAAAACCCACTGTATAGCGGGAAGCAATATCAATAGCCTCGTCCATTACACGGCTCATTCCTAGTTCGTCAATATCTCGCATAGTAAAAACTTTTAAGCCGATTTGACGGGCTAAATCTCTTTCTCCTTGATCAACATCACGTACACCAATCACAACACAATCTTCAGGGCGAACTTTTGGAGCAAATCCAGCCACCTCAGTTAATACTTTAGGGCCATAACCTAAAAGAATGGCTAAGGGCATACCATGAATATTACCAGACAGGGAGGTTTCAGGGGTATTACTATCTAAGTGAGCGTCAATCCAAATTATACCTAAACGCTGGTTGGTTTCTTTATAGTATTTAGCCAGACCAGCTACACTACCAATAGCAATTGAGTGATCACCGCCAAGAATTACAGGTAAACTATCTGCTTCTAGTATTTGTACTACACGAACAGCCAAATCTTCGCTTGCTTGAGCAATTTCTGGTAAATATTTAGCATGGCAGTCACCTTTATCAAGTCCAGTACCAAAGGTTTCTGCTAGTTTGACATTAATATTTCCAATATCTTCTACTTCATAGCCAAGTGCTTTAATTTTTTGGCTAAGGCCAGCAATACGAACTACAGAAGGCCCCATATCGACACCACGGCGGTCAGCACCAAGATCCATAGGGGAGCCAATTATTTTAACTTTGTTTTTCATAAGGGATTTCAAAATTTAATTAGGATTAAGGGGAAAATTATATCAGTAATAATTGAATTTTATAACGCACTTTGCCAAAGACCTTACCTAATTACTTGACAAAGAAGTACTATCAAGGATATTTTTCTATGTTTACCACATTGTTAAAATTTCAGATTTTTTTCTTTTAGGAGTAAATTCGTGGATTCAGATAAACCCACCAAATATAAATCTGCTAGACCTGTCTATGATGACCCTCTATGGAATCTCTACGATAGCATCTATATGAAAATAGAACCAAGAAGAAAACAAATAACTTATGGTGTTAGCTTCTTTATAGGGTTAATTTTAGTTGGTTCTCTAGCTTATGGCATAATGTCTTCGCGCACTGCCCAGGCCCAAGCCGCTTTTGGTTTAGCACTAGATGTCTACAAAGCAGATGTTGTCAAATCAGGATCAGAAGAAGATAAAAATAGAAATCCTGCCAAAAAAACCTTTAATGATGAAAAAGAGAAGTATAAACAAGCAGCAACGGAATTTGATAAAGTAGCAGTAAGCTATTCTGGCTATAGAGAAGTTGCTAGCTATTATGCTGCAATGAGTCGTACTTATTATGACCCTGCCAAAGCACAAACTGATTTAGAAGTTCTAGGCAAAAGTACCTCAGATATAGGGTTGTGGTCTAAAATAGGGCTAGCAGAGCTTTATGCTGCTACTGGTCAAACAGATAAAGCTATTACAGCTTATCAAGCCTTAAAAGATAACTCAGGTGCGTTACCTAAGTCAGTAGTTTTATACACTTTAGGTCGTCTTTATGAGCGTCAAGGTAATAATACCGAAGCTATTGCTTCTTATACAGAAGCGGCTAAAGCTAATAGGTCTTCTGCTGAGGGGCGTAAAGCATATGAAAGATTGAATATCTTAGACCCAACTGCGGCAGAAAAACTGCCTCCAGAAGAGCCAAAGAAGGATGATGATATTTAATCTCTTGACAAAACAATTAAAATCAATAAATTAAACCCAGCAGAAAAGTGCTGGGTTGCTACCAAAATACTTAGTGAATTTAAAAGAACTAAAAAGTAGAAGTTTGTATTTTTCTAAAGATAACCTCAATACTTGAAAAATTATAGCTTATTACTTAATATTTCACTCAGTACTGCCTAGCTTATTCTCTCTAGCTTTTTAAACTTAAGATTCCATATTTTTATCTTTTGCCAACGTATGAAAAAAAAGATTGAAGTGCGAGTGTTGTCTCATATTTATTGGGTGATGGCACTGATAGTTTTAACGGCTGCTAGTTCTTTGAGCCTAGAACACCCTTTGTTGTTATTAATGTTGTTAGGATTAGTAGGATTATTTATTTTAGCTTCCAAGTTTGAAACAATAACTTTTGATGGTAAACAGGTTATTCGACAAGGAGTGCTAGCTTTTTTAGAGACATTTCTTTCTGGACAAAAGCCCCAAATAGCTTTAGACAAGATTGAAATGGTTGCTACAGAAGCAATTCGCTCTCGTAGGGGGCTACGACATATTAAATATCTTTATAAAGTGGCAATCTCTGGTAGTAGTGTGCAATTAATTGTGATGGTAAATGGTGCTAAGAACAATAGTAAGCGACATTTGTTAGTTAGAGAACTTTTTAATTTATTACCAGAAACCAAACTTGATCCTCGTTCTAGCGAACTAAAACAATACCTAAACGATCTGCCTAGTAATCACGCCTTGATAGAAGTCGCTAATTCTGTTGCATCCTCTGAGTTAGAAAAAAAAGATTCTCTTCCTACTCTAATACTACGTCGTGCAGCAAATAGCTTAAAGCTAGAAGGAGAGATGCAAAAGGCTTTGCAGTGTTTTTCCTTAGCTTATAAAAAAGAATCGCGTAATGCGCAATTACTTTATGAAATGGCTAGGTTTTTTCGTTCTTTGGCGATGATAGATAGCCCTAGGCTTTTAAGTCGCTCCCGTGCCTGCTTACGCCTAGCAGCATTTTTGGCTAAGAACGAACCACAGCTTTTAGAACGTATTGGAGAAACATACTTTGAACGCCTAGATTATAAACTTGCAGCTCGTTGTTTTTCTCGTGCTTTGATGGTAGAACCAATGCTTTATCGTGCAAATATAGGACTAGCAGAAATTGCTTTGCGTGATGGAAAACTAGCTCATGTAGCGCATTTTTACAGTGCTGCTGCTAATGTTTCTAAAGATCGTGCTCAAAGAGAACTTGCTAATAGAGAAGCAAATTATTATGAACGACTTTGTAGCGATGAAGATTATTTTGAAGCAGAAATTAGCCGAATTAACAAACTAAAAAGTTTTCAATGGGCACGCGACTGGTCAAGCCTGCTCCTAATTATTTCTTGGATGTTAGCACTTTTTACTGGACTCTTTTCTACTAACTTAGGTACATTTGCTTGGTCAATAGTTTTTTCTAGCAGTTTGGTTTGGGTTGCTTCTATTTTATTTTCTTTCCATTACGGTCAACGTCAACCATAGCAAATTAATACGCTACAGAGGGCGAGCACATAAGTTTCGTCCCTAGCGGATAAATCCCAAGAACTCTTGCATGTCTTTTGGCATTGGTGTAGATAAAATAATTTGCTCCTGAGTAATTGGGTGTTTAAATACCAAAGTTGATGCATGTAAAAGCTGCCGAGGAGTTTTATAACTAGGGTTTTCTTCTTGCCATATTTGATTATTACTTAAGCCGTAAACCAGATCCCCAACAATAGGATGGCCAATATATGACATATGAATACGTAATTGATGTGTGCGGCCAGTGTATGGTTGAAGCTCTATACACGCAAAATTGTTAATAGGTATTTTCACTTCGTAGTAGCTTTTAGCCTGTTTGCTATTTTCTCCTTCAACACCCCATCGAGACAGTGTTGGGTGCCAACCAATCGGAGCATTTATCTCGCCTGCATTGTTACTAGGTATGCCAAATACAACAGCTTGATAGACCTTTTTTACTTGTCGTTGATCAAATTGGGAGGCAAGCCTTTGTAAAGCAATTTCTTGTTTAGCGATTAGTAATACTCCTGAAGTGTCACGGTCTAAACGGTGTACTAGTCCTAGACGAAGGTGTTTTTCTTCTTGGCAAAAAGTGTGATGTAGTAAAGCATTAAGCAGTGTTCCAGTGCGCTCATAACGAGAAGGATGAGAAAGCATTGCTGGAGGCTTATTAACAGCGATTATAAATTCATCTTCAAAAAGAATTTCTAGAGGGATTGCTTCTGCTTCTAGCTCTAAATGTCGATAATTAGTTAATTTTGCACAAACTTGATCATTAGGGCGCAGTCGCCACCCTGATGAGCGATGACGGTTATTTACCAGTATATCTCCTTGTGAAATAGCGACTCTAATTGCTCCCATTGGCATTAAACTCTGTTGTTTATGAATAAACTCATCAAGCCGTAGATGTGATTCATCTTCTGCTACTATATATAATGTATTTTCTAATAAGTTATCAGTCATAAGGGTAGGTTTAATCAGCTAATTACAGGTAAAATTTTGTAACCTTTCTAAATGTTGCGCGTTATAATGACAATCATTAAAGACAATCAGAAAATCAAAAAATTTGGGGATTTAATTTTGTTACACCGTAGAGCCTTACTTTTACTAAGCCTAGTCTTTCTTTTTACCTTTAACTTGGCAAATGCTCAAGCACAGACCGCTACACCTTCTGTTAAAGAGCGAGAAATAAATGTTTTAATCCAACGTGCTGAAATCCATTATCAGCAAGGAGTTGTGGCTTTAGCAGAAAATAATTTTCCTCGTATGAGGTCAGAATTTGATCTAGCCGTTGATGAAATGCTAATAACAGGCGTAGATCTTCACTCAGATGCTAGACTCCAACGCTATTATCGCGAGTTAGTTGATAAAATTGTACAACATCAATTGAATGCTAGGACAAGTAATGAACTAGTAATCAAAGACCAAAGGTTTGATGGTACATTTTCCAATGATATAGGCCGCTTAACAGAAGAAGAATTGCAAGAATTAGCTGTAAAAGTATCTGATCAACCCCAAATTAAGACCTCTGATTTTAGCTTTAAGACAGACATACCACCAGCAGTAAATCAATTTATAAATTATTTCACTATAGGCAAAGGTCGTAAGACTTTAGATATTGGTTTTAGTCGTTCAGGGCGTTATCGCCAATATGCAGAAAAGGTTTTTGAAAGAGAAGGGGTACCAAAAGACTTAATTTGGTTAGCTCAAGCTGAATCTGTTTGGCAACCTGTAGCGACTTCTCCAATGGCAGCAAGGGGTATTTGGCAGTTTATTCCCTCTACAGGAGAGCGTTTTGGCTTGCGTCAAAATGGGTGGTTAGATGAGCGACTCGACCCAGAAAAGTCTGCTGAAGCAGCAGCACGCTACTTGAGGTTCTTAGGCGACCGTTATGCAGGAGATTGGTTGCTTGCTATGGCTGCTTATAATATGGGAGAAAATGGTTTAGACAAAGCTATTACTCGTTGTGGTTATGCTGATTTTTGGGAACTGCGCCAACAAGGTTTTCTTCCACAAGAAACACGCAATTATGTTCCAGCTATTTTAGCCATTATTGCTATTGCTAAACAGCCTGAGGCTTATCAAGTAGAACTAAAACCAGAAGCAAGTTGGCAATTTGACCGAGTTACAGTAACAGGAAACACTTTATTAACCACAGTAGCAGATACTCTAGCACTTTCTACAGATACGCTTTACCGTTTTAACCCAGAGCTTTTATCTAGCACAGTTCCACCAAGTAGCTATTCTTTACGTATCCCTAAAGGAATTGAAGCTAAGCGATTAGCTTTGTTAACAACAAGTCAAACAGACTATAAAACTCGTAATGTGGTAAAGAAAAAAGCTAAAGGTAATTAAATGTAGGGGCGAACCTATGTGTTCGCCCTCTTAAGATAAAGAAAGAAGAAGATAAAGAAAGAAGAAGATAAAGAAGGGCGAACACATAGGTTCGCCCCTACATTTGTTGTTTGTTTAATTCTTGGAGTGATCCGATTTTTCTTACCTGTGGCCAAATAAGTACAGTAGCAATTACTACTATTATTGTACCAATTCCGCCACTTACAACAGAAATAACTGGGGTAAATAAAGCTGCCACTAAACCTGATTCAAACCCACCTATTTCATTAGACGAGGTAATGAAAATACTATTAACCGCAGACACTCGCCCTCGCATTTCATCAGGAGTTAAGACCTGAACTAGGGTTTGACGGACTACTATGCTAACATTATCAACTGCTCCTGCAAGAAAGAGCATAGCAAAAGATAATGTAAAAGAACGAGAAAGTCCAAAAACTATTGTTGCTAATCCAAATACTATTACTGACCAAAGTAAAGCTCTACCAGCTTGTTTCATTGGTGGTAAATAAACTAGCAAAAATGCCATCAATACTGCTCCAACAGAAGGAGCAGCCCTTAGCCAACCTAGCCCACTTGGCCCAACTTGCAAAATATCTTTAGCAAAAATTGGTAGCAAAGTTGTTGCTCCTCCAAGTAAGACAGCAAACAAATCCAAGCTAATTGTGGCTAGGATTATTTTTGTACGCCAAACAAAATCAAAACCAGCAATTAAAGAACCTAATGTCATAGGCTCTTTGCTATAAGAAGTTTGTTTACTTTTAATTAGAGCAACAGAAATAAGACGAGCTAGTCCAAAAACAGCATCTATTATGTAAACAGGTAAGGCACTGTTATATTCTGCAATTAATAAGCCTCCTAGGGCAGGGCCACTAATTGCTCCTACTTGAAAAACAGTACTATTCCAAGTTGCCGCATTGCTAAAAAGATTAAGTGGTACTAGTTGAGAGAGCATTGCTGCCCTAGCTGGCCAGCTAAAAGCTTTTGCCACTCCCCATAATAACAACAAGGCATAGAATAATAAGACTGGGCCTTTATAGTAAGAAAGCAACGCTAACCCAACACTACAAAATGACATAAATAGCTGAGCAGCTTGTACAATACGGCGGCGATCAATACGATCCGCTAGTTGACCAGCAGGCAATGCTAGCAAAATAACAGGTAATGCTTGTAGTAACCCGATAAAACCAAGGGACATAGCAGAATTGGTTCGTTCGTATAACTCCCAGCCTACTGCAACGCTTTGCATTTGTTGGCCAATAATTGCTAAGAGTCCCCCAGCCGAATATAGTTGGAAGTCTCGTAAACGTAGTGCTGCAAAAGGATCATGACTAGACATTAGGGTTTTGTGCCACCTTTTTAACTAGAGGAATTGCTTCACAAGCATAGGGGATAATATAACCAGACAGGTTTTTAGGAATCAATGACATAGCTGTTTTTAAGTCCTTAGCTGGCTGCATTCCCAGACTCTCAACTTCATCGCTAGGTAATTCAGAGACTAGCACTACTTGAAATCGCTCTATTTTATTTGCAAATGCCCAAGCTGTCTGTCCATTTACCTTATAGTCTGTTTGTAGCTTTTCTCCCATTTTTGCTGCACTTCCTAGCTTTAACCAGTCTAAGAAATCATTATTACCATAGCCTTCAGGACATTTAGCACAAATAATTATATGGCCACCATCCTTTAATGCCCCAACTGCCATATCTAAAGCCTTATGAGATTGAATTAGGTTCATATCTCTAGGATGACCACCAGGAGTGGCAATAACTAAATCACGTTTTTCCTCAATATAAATAGTGTGTTGACTTGCATATTCAGCACAACCTCTGCGATGTGCTATTTGCCAATCACCGCAAAATACCTGTGAAACCCCTTGGTTTTTATTAATAATTGTGTTGATTAAAAAAGAAGGAGCTAACATATTAGTCGCTTCTAGCAAGTCTTCGTGAACAGCATTTTTATCTAGCCTTCCTGCTCCAACTCCAGGACGACGGCGCACTGTGCCATTAGCAAAATCTAATGCTAATAAATGATTGTGTTTAATGGTTTTTGCTGAAGCTAGGCCAGGTACAAGAGACTTTCTCCCACCAGTAAAGCCTGCAAAATAATGAAAACCTATTGAGCCAGTTAAAATTATATGATTGGCTTCTACTAAACGGCGATTAACCTCTACAGGGGTACCATAACTAGTATCATCTAAGTAAACTAATTCGTCGGGGGTTTCTGCCCTATGGTCAAAGTGTTTAACAGCATGAAAGATTTCGTCTGTAATCAATAGCCGTTTTTCTGCTTCTGTTACTAATCGATGAATCCCTGTAGCAAACAAAATGCTAATATTATTAAACTTTAAGCCACATTGTAAGAGTCGTCCTATTAGTAGAGGAACAACCTGTTCGCTACCACTCGCCCTAGTAGTATCTGAAACCACAATTACCACATTTTCCCCAATATCTATGATTTCTTCTAATGGCTGTCCATCAATAGGATTAGCCATTGCTACTAAAATATCAGTTTGAGAAAGGCTTGTATTGCTTATATTAGCAGGAGTTAACAAGGTTAACTTCGTTGCATCATAGTTAAATTCAATGTCGGTTTGTCCGTATGGTAAAAAGATTTTAGCCAATTTTATTGCACCTAATAGATTGTTTTACGGGTTAGTTTTTTACTACAACTATACTAAAACCTCTATTTTATTACACAAATAGCCATTGAAGATATCTTGTTTAGACAGTGACAATAAATAACTTAGGATGGCTTTAGGTAGGCAGGATAGATTTCCTACAAGAGATAAATTATTCTTTTTCAAACTATTCAAAATTTAATAATTATTTCTAGAGGAGAAAACTCTATATGCCAATGTATCCTGAACTTATGATTGCTCCTATGCGCAGAGAACTAACACAAATAGGATTTTTAGAAATGCGTAATGCCGAAGAAGTAGACACACAGTTACAACATGCTAATGGAACAGTTTTAGTAGTTGTAAACTCAATGTGTGGTTGTGCTGCTGGAAAAGCTAGACCAGGAATTGCCCTAGCCTTACAAAATGAAATCAAACCAGATAAATTAACCACTGTATTTGCTGGCCAAGACCCAGAAGCTACTAGTAAAGCACGAGGTTATTTTGTTGGAATGCCTCCCTCTTCACCCTCTGTAGCATTATTAAAAGATGGTAAACTTGCTTATATGCTTCATCGCAGAGATATTGAAGGGCGAGATGCCAGTGCTATTGCGGCAGACTTAGCCGCAGCTTTTGAACAACATTGTAAATAGGTTTTTAGTAGCAATCACTAACTAGGAAAAGTTTTTCTTAAGTGGTGGTTGCTATTTTATTGTTAATAACAGGTTAATAGCTAGGAGCTTTATTTATGAGTGACAAAATAGAAAAATCTGAGGCTCAGTGGAGAGCAGAGCTTACCCCAGAACAATTTCAAGTTTGTAGAAAAAAGGCTACTGAACCACCTTTTTCTGGTGAATATTATTTTAACAAAACAGAAGGTACTTATTTATGTACTTGTTGTAGTAATGAGCTATTTACTTCTGATACAAAATATAACTCTGGTAGTGGTTGGCCTAGTTTTTGGGAGCCTCTGAGGTCAGAAAGTGTAAAAACAGAAAGAGATTCTAGCCTTTTTATGGTTAGAGAAGAGATTTTGTGTAGTAAATGTGACGCGCACTTAGGGCATGTTTTTGAAGATGGCCCGGCACCAACTTTTTTACGCTACTGTATTAATTCTGTCTCATTAAAGTTTGTTCCAAAAGATAAGAAATAATAGTGGTATGACAGAAAACCTTGATACAAACAGGCTTTCACAAGTATTAAAAGAAAAACGACAAAAACAAAAACTAATAAAAAAAGCAATTAAGTTTACTAGCTTCAGTTTTTTTTTAATTTGTTTAGCCTTGGCTATTTGGGCATTTTGGCTAGAGCCAGATAGCTTAGTAATTACAAAAGTAGAAATCACTCTTCCGCACTGGCATAAAGAACATAATGGGCTAAAAGTAGCTTTACTAACAGACTTACATGTTGGCTCGCCACATATTTCTTTGGAAAAGCTAGATTTTCTAGTAGCTGAAACTAACAAAAACACACCAGACTTAGTAGTTCTTTTAGGCGATATAGTTATTACTGGTATTGTTGGTGGAAGCTTTGTTGAACCTGAACCAATTGCAAGAAGCTTAAAAGGTTTGCAAGCACCTCTTGGGGTTGTGGCTGTACTAGGAAACCACGATTGGTGGTATAACGGCGAAAGAGTAAGAAAAGCCCTTGAAAAAGAAGGAATTATAGTACTAGAAAATGATGCAATTAAATTAACTAAAAACGACAAAAGCTTTTGGGTAGCAGGTTTAGCAGAACCTTGGACAAGGAAAGTAGACATACCAGCAACATTAGCAAAAGTTACAGATGATAACCCAATTTTAATGCTTACACATAGCCCAGATGTTTTTCCTCAAATTCCTGAGCGAGTAAGTTTAACTTTGGCTGGACATACACATGGCGGACAAGTAAAACTACCTTTACTTGGTAGACCAATTGTTCCATCTGCATTTGGTGAGCGTTATGCAATTGGCCATATTGTAGAAAATAACAGACATTTATTTGTGGGTAGTGGTGTTGGTACAAGCATAATTCCTGCACGTTTTTGTGTTCCACCTGAAGTAGTGATTTTAAGAATAAACCAGTAGGGGCGAACCTATGTGTTCGCCCTCAGATAAAGGTTGTTCGCCCGCAGTTAAAGATTATTCGGTCTGAGTTAAAGATTACTTACTCTCAGCTAGAGATTGCTCACCCTGAGTTAAAGGTTATTTGTTTTAAGTTAAAGGTTATTTGTTTTAAGTTAAAGGTTATTTGTTTTAAGTTAAAGGTTATTTGTTTTAAGTTAAAGGTTACTTAATCTAAGTTAAAGGTTACTTAATCTAAATTAAAGATTACTTAATCTAAGTTAAAGGCTGCTTACCTAGAGTTAAAGATTATTAGGTTTGAGTTAAAGGTTATTAGGTCTGAGTTAAAGACTAGACATTATCGAAAATAAGCAAAATAGGTAAAATATAAAATAAAATATCCAGATGTAGGGGCGAACCTATGTGTTCGCCCTTCTTAAACATGTGTTCGCCCTTCTTAAATGTGTTGGGCTTCTTTATAATTAAGAGCAAAGAGGGCGAACAGTTCGCCCCTACATTTTTCATGATTTTATTGAAAATTCAAAAGCAGTATCACCAATATAAATCTGAGCACCAGAGTTTAATAGTTTACGTTGTTGCGCTGGTAACATTGCTCCGTCTAGCATACTACCATTAGCACTGCCTAAGTCTTCAATAAAGAACTGTTTTCCATCAAAGTGCAGTATTGCATGCCTACGAGAAACTTTTCCAGAGCTATCATAGGAGCTTAAATCAATTTCTGGGATAATCCCTCGTGCAGGATCGTTACGGCCAATTAAATTAGTCTCTTTACTAATTGGGAATGCTGCTGTTATTCCTGCTGAACAATGAATTATGGTCAACATGCCCTCAATAGTTGGTTCTGATGCAGCAGACTCCAAAGCAAAGCGGTGTTTTTCCAACGCTTTTTTCATGTCCGCGGCTGACTTAAACCTATCTACAGGCTTATGAGCTACGCATTTACCAATAATTTCATCAATTCCCTTGGTTAGTTTAGGATTGATTTGCATTGGTCGTGGAAAACGAGTGAAGTCAAAAAGTAGTAGCGGGTTAGATTGAGGATCTTCTCCTGTAAGCAAATGAAACATTGTCGCGCCTAAAGAATATAGGTCTGACCGAGCTTCGACTTTACCAGCAAAAAGTTCTGGAGGAGCATACCCCATTGTTCCTATAGCAGTGACATTTTTTTGTGTGGGGGAAACAAACCGAGCAATTCCAAAATCAACTAACATTGCTCGTTTAAGTTTATTGTCTAGCATTACGTTTGCTGGTTTCATATCTCTGTAAATAATTGGTGGGTCAAGATTATGAACATAGTCAAACACATCACAAAGTTGAATACTCCAATCAACTACAACCGCTTCTGGCAACCAGCCTGTTTCTGAAACTTTTAATTCTTGTTCTAAGTCTCGACCTTGAATGTATTTCATTACCAAGTAGTAACGACCCTCATTAGAAGCAAAATAGTCAAAAACTGTTGGAATGGAAGGATGTTCTAACTTTGATAAAACACTAGCTTCACGTTGAAAATCTTCAATAGCCTTTTTACGCGATGCTTCATCAGGAAATTTGCCAATCATTTCTTTAACCGCACGCTGGGCATCTGCTAAATGGTTATCGGTTGCTAAGTAAACATTACCCATTCCACCACCGCCAAGCTGTTTTACAATTTTATATCGATTAGCTAGAACACTACCATTTGCTAGTTGTTCAGATGCTTCAGTCATTTAGGTTAACTCCTTGATAGCTCATTGAATAGCTCATTGACACCGGGTCAGAGTATAACACAAGCCCTAAGGGATAAAAATTTGAAAAATAACACTTGTTTAAACTTTTAATACTAGGAGATTTTTTAACAAATTAACTTCAAACTCTGGGATATATGTTGGTTTACATCAATCTGAAACACCATTTTATATTAAAATTTGAGTTGCTAGCAAAACATTTTAAAAATATTTTTAGCTAACCAAGCATTAGTAGAAAATAACCCTTTTCTTGGTTAGCCAAACTTACCTTATCTAGGCTTAACTGTGTCCTAATACTGTATGTGGTTGGTAAAGCTCTTCTAAAGATTTTTGTTCTTCTTGAGAAATACTTACATTTAATGCCGCAATAGCGTCCTCTAGATGTGATATTTTACTTGAACCAATAATCGGAGAAACTACAGTAGGCTTATTTAGTAGCCAAGCTAATGCTAGTCGAGAAGGTGTAACACCTTTACTGGCTGCTACTTCTGCTAATCGGTCTGCAATAGTAAAATCTGTAGGTAAATTGTAGAGTTTTGTAGAAAAATCATCTTTTTCTGCACGTAAGGTTTTAGTTTTACCGTCTTGGGTACGATTTCCAGATAGTAGCCCACGAGCCAATGGACTCCAGGGAATAACACCAATTCCTTCTTCGCGACACAGTGGGAGCATTTCCCTCTCTTCTTCACGGTAGGCAAGGTTATAGTGGTTTTGCATACTAATAAAATTGCTCCAACCACGGCTTTTAGCTGTATAAATAGCTTTAGCCATTTGCCAAGCAAACATACTAGAAGCCCCTATATAACGAACTTTGCCCGTTTTTACTAAATTATTTAGTGCTTCCATAGTTTCTTCTATTGGCGTGTTATAGTCCCAACGATGAATTTGATACAAATCCACAAAATCAGTCCCTAGACGCTTTAATGAGGCATCTAGAGCAGAAAAAATATGTTTACGAGACAATCCGCCTTGATTAGGTAGCTCAGTCATTGGGAAATAAACTTTAGTGGCAAGAACCACTTCATCTCTACGTGCAAAATCTTTTAGAGCACGCCCAGTAATTTCTTCGCTAACACCTAAAGAATACATATTCGCTGTATCAAAGAAATTAATTCCTAGCTCTAAAGCTTTTTTAATAACAGGTCTAGAATCTTCCTCTTCTATTACCCATTCACGCCATTTTTTACTGCCAAAGGACATACACCCTAAGCATATGCGAGAAACTTGTAGACCAGAATGTCCCAAATTTGTGTATTTCATAAACTGCTCCTAAAAATAATTTAATATTGGATACAGAGCAGACGGCGACCACATAGGACTGTCCTTTTTTACAATCGTCGGGCAATCAAACGACGTGTAGAAGAGGACACAGAACTACCCTCACTATAGCCACTGTCGCCACTGTCAAAGTCTTGCTCAATTAATATTTCAAAATCAGATGCTAGTAGGTTTACTGATTCGTTGGTGTCTAAACACCACTCAGAACGGAAATGAGGATGATAACATAAATGCCGTTTATTAAAAGTTTCCCAAGCGATAATACCGCCTTTATTTACAGCTTTACAGGCACGCAGGAAACATTCTTTATCCCAATATTTTAACCCTAGTACCAGTGAAAAAGCCTCTTTAGGCGGCTGCCAGCTAGTTAGATCAGCAAGTAATAGGCTTACTTTTGATTCTAACTGTTTTTCCTTAATAGTGTTAGCTAGTAAGTTTAATGCTACTTCAGAAATATCTACTGCTAAAACATTGTACCCTAGACTTGCTAATGACAAGACGTTACCAGATAATCCACAGGCTAGCTCTAAAACAGTCCCAGAAGGTATGGGCAATTTTTCTAGGACTTCTAAAATGGGGTGAGCTAAAGGTTCTTTACTTGTCATTTTGGAATATTTTTCATTCCATTTAATTTGGTCAGGGTGATTAATCAGGCTATCTTGTTTATTTATTAACAACATGAGTGTCCTTTAATAATATGCTATTCACGGGGTCTTAAGATAAGTTGCAATTGTTGCAAAAATAAAGTCTAAAGTGAAATAATAATTCTGGTTGAGTCAAGCAGTAATCTTAATAACCTAAATGACTGAAAGAATAAATATGGAAAAACTAAAAATTAAAACGGAAACCTTACCTATCCGTTGCGATGTTTGTCATCAGTCAGATTTATTTAACCCAGAAATTAGTTATTGCGAACGTTGTCAGCAGACAGCAATTGAAGAAGAGCTTCCAAATACTTTGGAACAGAAGAAAAATTATAATTACAAACTAAACAGTCTGAAAATTGTAGGGTTAATACTCACTTGGGTAATAGGCTTTACCCTTGGTGCATTTATTTTTCGTGGATTTTATGAGGCAATACTTACTGGAATCCTTTTCTTGGTAATGCTCTATATTGCAGGTAAAGAGCAGAAAGAATGCCCCTTTTGCGCTGAAACGATAAAGAAAAAAGCAATAAGATGTCGTTATTGTGGTTCCTCATTAATGAAAACAGAATAATTTTTAACCCGCATCTAATATTTTATTCAAGCTATAGGTTTAACAAACTAGGCTGAACTATTTGTAAAATCAACAATTGAACCGATAAGGAGAAATTTTATGACACAGCTTAATAGACAGTGGCGGCTAACTTCTCGCCCTGTTGGAATGGTAAAAAAATCAGACTTTGAATGGCGGGAGTCACCTATTCCCACCCCTAATCAAGGAGAAGTTTTAGTTAAACAGATTTATTTATCTTTAGATCCTGCTAATCGCATTTGGATGAATGAACAAGATAGCTACATGCCCGCAGTTGTGCTAGGCGATGTAATGCGTGGAATTGGCTTAGGGATAGTTTCAGAATCGAAAGATTCTCATTTTAGCCAAGGTGATTTAGTTCAATGTATGGTTGGCTGGCAGGATTACGCAGTATTGCCAGCAGGTGCTCTTACCCTTATTCCTAAAGGCTTACCAATTCCTATGACTACCTACTTAGGGTTATTAGGGCATATTGGATTAACAGCTTATTATGGATTACTAGACATTACTCATCCTAAAGAAGGCGAAACTCTAGTAGTTTCTGCTGCCGCAGGTGCTGTTGGATCCATTGTAGGGCAAATCGGCAAAATTAAAGGCTGCTATGTAGTAGGAATTGCTGGTAGCGATGAAAAATGCAAATGGCTTAAGGAAGAATTAGGGTTTGATGCCACGATAAATTATAAAACAGAAAAAGTGGCTGAACGCCTAAAAGCACTTTGTCCAAAAGGGATAGACATTTATTTTGATAATGTTGGTGGAGAAATTCTAGACGCTGTATTAGGACAGATTAATAAGAAGGCACGGATTTCTCTATGTGGCTTAATTGCTGGCTACAACGTGGAAAGACCTAACCCTGGCCCTTATTACTTCCCAAATGTCCTAGTGAAAAGTGCTAAGATAGAGGGTTTTATTGTCACAGACTATTTGCATCGTGCTGAAGAAGCTGTAAAGGAGCTAGGAAAATGGTTTATAGAAGGCAAGTTAAAATTTAGAGTCGATGTTGTAGATGGACTAGAAAACGCTCCTCTAGCAATCAACAAACTCTTTGATGGCTCAAATCAAGGTAAATTAATCATTAAAGTCTTTGAAGAAACAGATTAAGTAGGTTTCCCGGATAATTTTCTCTAGGTACGTTTTAGTCCCTTTAAGTTTTTAACTTGGAGGGATTAAGTTTTTTAAAAAAGGAATAATCTTAGGAAAACTTTGCGATTTAGTCTTTTTAGATTTAGATACTATTGAACTATTTTTAACAACATGGGTTTTAATCCCATTAAAGGCTTCTAGAAATTAAATAATAGGGTGAAATCCATGACAAATCTTTGTGTTAATACAATTAAATTTTTACTTAAAATAAAATTTTTTCAGAAACGCAAAGGAACATTTTTACTTAAATTTATTTGTTTAATAATCTCTTTGCTCATTTTTGTTCCATCATTTACTTTACCCTTTGTTGCAAGTGGTACAACTCGACCTCAATTTGATATTGATGATGCGGTTAACCTGCCTGCTCTTCCCCTATGCTCTAATATTAACTATCTTGAGAGTTTATTTTCTGTTGGCGATATTCCTTTCTTAGTAGTAAGAGGGGACATTGATGGCGATGGTAAGCTTGATCTAGTTACTGTTAGTGATTTTAACGGCACATTGTCAGTGTTAAGAAACACAAGCGTGATAGGGGTTATAGATAGTAATTCATTTGCTCCCAAAGTAGATTTCGCTATTGGTAGCTTTCCAGTAGCAATAGGAGACCTAGATGGAGATGGTAGACTTGATTTAGCTATTAATGGAGGTAGAGGCAAAGTGTCAGTGTTAAGAAACACAAGCGTGATAGGGGTTATAGATAGTAATTCATTTGCTCCTAGAGTAGATTTTGCTACTGATAATAATCCTACTTCAATAGCAATAGGAGACCTAGATGGAGATGGTAGACTTGATTTAGCTACTGTTGATTTTGTTGACAACAAAGTGTCAGTGTTAAGAAACACAAGCATGAGAGGGGCTATAGATAGTAATTCATTTGCTCCTAGAGTAGATTTTGCTACTGATAATAATCCTACTTCAATAACAATAGGAGACTTAGATGGAGATGGTAAGCTTGATTTAGCTATTGCTAGTTTTAGTGACACAGTGTCAGTGTTAAGAAACACAAGCGTGATAGGGGCTATAGATAGTAATTCATTTACTTCTAGAGTAGATTTCGCTATTGGTAGTTTTCTTGGGTCAGTAGCACTAGGAGACCTAGATGGAGATGATAGGCTTGATTTAGCCATTGTTGATAGCGTTCGTAATGTAGTGTCAGTATTAAGAAACACAAGCGTGATAGGGGTTATAGATAGTAATTCATTTGCTCCCAAAGTAGATTTTGCTACTGATAAAAGACCTAGCTCAGTAGTAATAGAAGATCTAGATGGAGATGGTAAGCTTGATTTAGCTGTTGCTAATGAAGCTTTAATTGATCAAAGTAAAAGCAGTGTGTCAGTACTAAGAAACACAAGCGTGAGAGGGGTTATAGATAGTAATTCATTTGCTACTAGAGTAGATTTGGCCACTGATAATAACCTTACTTCAATAGCAATAGGAGATCTAGATGGAGATGGTAAGCTTGATTTAGCTGTTGCTAATAGAAATGGCAAGTCCGTCTTAGTATTGAAAAACACAAGTAATTCTGGCTCTATTTCTTTTACAGTTAATCCACGTTTCCCTACTGGTAGACTTCCTAGTTCAGTAGCAATAGGAGACTTAGATGGAGATGGTAAACTTGACTTAGCTATTACTAATGAAGGTGATGACACTATATCAGTGTTAAGAAATACAAGTACAACAGGCATTAATTCATTTGCCTCCAGAGTAGACTTTGCTACTGAAAAGGGGCCTTTTTCAGTAGCAATAGGAGATCTAGATGGAGATAGTAAGCTTGACTTAGCTATTGTTAATCTAAATAGTGCAAAAGTGTCAATATTAAGAAATACAAGCACAATAGGGGTTATTGATAGTAATTCATTTGTCCCCAAAGTAGATTTCGCTATTAGCGGTTTTAGCATAGCAATGGGAGACCTAAATGGAGATGGTAAACTTGATTTAGTTATTGCTGGGGGAAAAGTGTCAGTATTAAGAAATACAAGCACAATAGGGGTTATTGATAGTAATTCATTTGCCCCCGAAGTAGATTTTGCTACTGGTAGTAGTCCTTTTTCAGTAGCGATAGGCGATCTAGATGGAGATAATAAACTTGATTTAGCGGTTGCTAATTTTGATGACGAGTCAGTGTCAGTATTAAGAAACACAAGTACAACAGCGACTATTGATAGTAACTCATTTGCTCCAAGCATAGATTTCTCTATTGGTGGTTTTCCTCGTTTAGTAAAAATGGAAGACTTAGATGGCGATAGTAAACTTGACTTAATTACTTCTAATGGCAGCATAGTATCAGTATTAAGAAACACAAGCGTGAGAGGGACTATTGATAGTAACTCATTTGCCCCCAAAGTAGATTGGTCTAATGGTGGTCGTAGAGTTCTCTCAGTAGCAATAGGAGATCTAGATGGAGATAGTAAACTTGATTTAGCAACTGCTAATTTTGATAACAACACAGTGTCAGTGTTAAGAAACACAAGCGTGAGAGGGACTATAGATAGTAATTCATTTGCTCCCAAAGTAGATTTTGCTACTGGTGATAGGCCCATCTCAGTGGAAATAGGCGATTTAGATGGAGATGGTAAGCTTGATTTAGCGATTGCTAATATTAGTGGTGACACTGTGTCAGTATTGAGAAACCAATGTCAACCGGCC
>JAHFUF010000335.1 GCA_023265235.1 Blastocatellia bacterium | reverse complement strand
CATACAAACCCTTCTTAACATTGGCGATGTGGGTCTACTCTATAGTTATGAAAGTAATTATAGAGACTTACCTCTAACGAGGTTTTAACTCCTAACGGAGTTTTGAAAATTCATACCCCACTTAATCCAACAACCTGTTTTGAAGTGGGGTCTTCTTTTCACAAGATGATAAAACTTATTAACCTAGTTAACTTAATTAACCTAGCATTGGGTCAGATAAAGGTTGTGTTCTTGATTCTGGGGCTTGACTATCTTCGTCAGGAGTAGGGTAAAATGAGACTATAGAATGTACTGAGTTTTCAAAATGAGTATCTTGAAGTTGCGGTGCTAATCCATCACCATCAAACTGCCCTATTATTACTGTTATATTGTCTTCACCACCACGTCTTTTGGCTAGTTCTATTAATTGTTTACAAGCCATTTCCATGCTACTGGCTTTAAGGGTAAACTTAAGCATTTCTGCTTCAGTTACTTTATTAGACAAACCATCAGAGCAAAGCAATAAATAATCACTTCTACGCAGGTCAACACCAGTAAGAGCTACTTTAACTTCCTGTTGTGTTCCCATTGCTTGTAAAATAACATTTTTTATTGGAGCATGTTCAGCTTCTTCACGAGAAAGTTCACCAGCTAAAATTAATAATTCTACTAGTGACTGATCTATAGTAACTTGAAGGATAGATTCTCCTCGTATTAAATAAGCCCGACTATCACCAACCTCAGCAATATAAGCCTTATTATCGCGAATTAAAACGGCAGTTAAAGTTGCACCCATTCCAGATTTGGAAGAATTGTCTTGGCTTTCTTTCCAAATCAAATAATTAGCGCGTTGTACAGCTTTAATAAACTGTTCTTCAACAGGTCGAGATGCAACAGACTTGAGCAGTTCACTACGCACAGCAGCCACAGCCATTGCTGAAGCAACTTCTCCTGCTTGTGCACCACCCATACCATCAGAGATCACCAGTAATGTTCCTCGTTTACTGATTTTTTGGTTGTTAATCTCTTCGCCAGCTATTTGCGCACCTGTAGCTAGATCAGAAAGTAAAAAATTATCTTCATTATTTGTACGTACTACTCCTACGTCTGTACAACCATAGGCCGAAAGCCTTACTTCATTAGATAACCTTTTAGTTTTTTTGTCGCTATTTGAATGATTTGAATTGGTAGAACTAATAGGAATAGACGACTGTCTTCTTGGGCTCATAAAAATAAAGTCTACCTCCAGGTTCCTGGGCAATATTTTGATCGCGCTATATGGGTAGCACCCCCGACAAGCAGTTATTTAATTTTTATAAATAACCGAGATTTTCATTTAGCAATCGATTGTCAACAATTTTACGTCAATTGTAAATAAGCTATTTCCAAAAATCTTTTCGCTAGGCGTTTTCTTATAATGCACGAACCATTGCTTAATAGACAAGTGCTTTTTGATAGCTTTGGTCAGACTTAGCAGGTTTAGCTAAAATTGTGTTAATTGTTTTGATGCTATTTGCCCAACACTTAAGCGATAAGCTCGATCTATTAAGTATCCTTTAGCAATCAATTCTGAAATAATAGTCAAGGCTTCTTTATAATCAACAAAAGCTTCTTTGCTAATTGCCTTGTCTACAATGTATCCTGCCAAGCCTCCACGCTCTCTTCCTAAACAATGAGACAGTGACTGAGGGGTATAACGTCCAGGGAATTGCGTTACAATTTTAATTAAAGCTTGAGAGGCCGCTTGATTAGCTGGGATAGGAGCACATAAATTGCGCACAGGTTGCTCAAATGCGGTTACTACAGGACGTTCTTCATTATAAGCAAAGCGACTTTGACGGTTGTACTCACCTGACAAACCAGAGTTATTTGCTTTTTCATATAGCATTAGTGCTATTACCACATCTTTAGCTGCATAATCTAGTTGTTCTTGTGATAGTGGGCGTGTTGCCCAATTTGAGCGTTGGTGTTTTTTGTCTAACTCTATTCCTAGGTGACGCATTGCCAGTGTTGCTAGCGAACAACCACGCTCACCAGCACGACGAGCCGCTAACATAGTGTCAAAAACATTCTCTACAATAATATTAGCTAGCTTTCTTAGTTTGTTTACGTCAAAGCTAGCATTATGAATAACCTTCAAAATATTGTTATTTAAAAATATTTGTTGTAGCGAAGATAAATCTAATGAGGAAAAGCAATCTATAATCCAAACATCAAGGCTATTTTGAGAAGGAATACCAATTTGAATTATAGAAATACGTTCAGCCGTTTTATCCCACCAATAAGCCGTTTCAATGTCTAAACCTATCAAAGGCGTTTCATCTAATGCTGCTTTTAATAAAACCAAAGCCTCATTAGTTGTTACTAGCTTTATTTGAGTGGACTTTTCTTGTTGCATTTTTATAGGCGAAAAAAATGCCGAGAATATATTTTCTCGGCATTTTGCTTTTGTATTAAAAAATAAATCTACTTGTTTTTCTTGATCTTTGGTGTTTTAACTGTGAAGTCCACCGAATAAGCAAAACCTTTTGGATTTTCTATCCAAAGACGATAAGTATATCTGGTATTTGGTTTAAGATTAGTGTCTACATAATTTGCTTTGCCATCAGCAGGAACTTTGGCAATAGGCTTATATTCTGAACCTTCTAAGTGGTTAACTTCGACTTTGAAATCTTTTAATTGATCGTTATGTGCACCAGGAAATCCCCAAAAAACTTCTATTGCATTTGGCGCAATTGCACGACCTGTAGCAATACAAACAGGGCCAAGGTTTAATACGCCAGCACCACCAGCACCGCCAGCACCACTACCTACTACAGCATATATATTAGTATCATTAAAATTAGGGGTATCTAATGTAAGGCGGGCATTGGAAGCAAATGTTACTGTACGGCCATCATCGCTAATAGCAGGATCAAAACTATTATCTGTACTAATAGCTTGATTTGTATCAAAGTTAGGGACACTAACTAAAATAGGAATTGCAGACTGCACATTATATACATAAATATCACTAGCCCCATTAGTATCACTCATAATGACACTATCTGTTGTAGAAACGGCAACAAAACTACCATTCCCGCTTAATGCTATTGGTGAACGACCATTTGGTGAAGGAGTGAAATTACTGATAGGTATTCTTATGAGGCCAGAGCCACTTACAGGCGACACAATTACAAATCCTGGAACATTATAAGCTACTACATTACCATCAGAGCTAATAGATACAAATTGAGCTGATTGACCTTGCATCATTGGTAATTGAACAGCAGGTGAATCATTGTTAGTAGTTTTTGTGAAAACTCTTCCTTGGGAAATAAACGCTACAGTACTTCCGTCACTACTAATTGCTGGAGAAAAACAGCTTTGCAAAAAACTACTACTAGTTCTACTTATTATTCTATTAGTTCTTCCTTGAATGTCGTATAGGTATATAGATTGTCCTGCTTGAGAACTCTCAGAAGTAATATCTATAGCATTAGAAACATAAGCTATAAATCTTCTATCACGGCTAACGACTGGGGAAAAGCTAGTTCCATTAGCTTGCTGCGAAGAAGAATTTATAGAACGACTAACTAAGGTCACAATGTCAGAACCGCGAGTACCTAAATATATATTTGGTGGCCCGCTAGGTTGATTTATATCGCCAAGTAGATTTCTTGAATTAGATCGGAAAGCTACAAGAAGGCCATCACCACTTAATGAAGTATCTCTTCCTTCTTCAAGACGGCTATTAACATTTGAATCACTAATAGGCTCTGCGTCACCAATAGCGGTTATGTTAGTGACAATAGCAGCGCTATTGAAAGAAGTTGTGGTGTATGAAATAGATCGACCATCTCCACTAATAGCAGGGCTTGTTCCACCACGATATCCTGTAGCTGGGTTATTAGTGGTTTTAGGGATGCTTACTAAAATAGTTGTTTGACCAGTTTGTTGTCCGTAGCAAACGGCACTTAATAACATTAATGTTAAAGAAGATAAAACAGAAACTTTCAATAAATTGGAAAAACGACGCACTTTTGAGAACATGTTTTCCTCGCTATATTTATAATTTATTAAAACTAATGTAAGGATATAAATTGATTTGGGTTAGTTTTTAGTAGGAGATTTTTGACCTTATCCTACCTATTGGCAATTATATACAGAATAATGTTTGTCGACAAATATTATTTACAGTGACAAGCTTATTTAATTCTTTAAGTTCTGAAGCCCTAGAAAGACAGTATCATAAGAAACCTAGGACTATAGGACTATAACTATTTCTATTCTTAGGGTTTATACTCTGTCACTTAAGATCATTTCTTTGTAGAATCATTTTTTATTTAAGAATATTTATCTAGCTATCAAATATAATTAATAGAAACACTATGCTACTTAAAATAAATGAAAAAACACTTAATACCTGTCCTATGATCGCCCAAGACCTATAATTAGCCCCAATATTATGAGTACGAATAAGGCGTAACGCTTTACGAGAAAGGATAAAAGACACTGGCCCAAGAAATACTCCTAGACAAAATAAACTTAATACAGAAAGAGCAAAAGATAGCATAGCATGAGTTTTGATTTGTTGAATTAAACTGTCTTCCCTATCTTGCTGAGCATATCTATCTTGCTGAGCATATCTATCTTGCTGAGCATACAATGGATAGGATGATGGGGTTTGTAGCTGCATATTTTGCTGAGGATAATATGTAGGGTTATTATAGGGCGATCGAGTAGCTTCTTGGCTAAGATCTCCATATAAATCCATATAGGGTTGAGAGGGTTGGTTATAAGGATAATTGCCTTGATAATCAGGCTTAGGAAGAGGTTGATAATCTGCTACAGGGGGGCTAATATTACTAGTATTATTGTTTAGCTTTACGCGAATATATAAATTACCACGATCTGTTTGTCCTACTAAAGGCATGCCTTGACCAATGATGGGAATAACAGTCTCGTCACTGGCTGTAACAGGAATATCAACGTTAATAGTTTGACCATCTAGCATTAATACTTTGATGCTTTGACCAGATTGGTTATTAGTAATATTAGCTGTGTAATAAAGATCGTTTTCTTGTCTTTGAAAAAGCGGGTGTTGTCTAACTAGAACATTGACATAAAGATCTCCTGCTGGGCCACCTTCAAATCCTGCTTCACCTTCACCTACCATGCAAAGCTGCTCACCATCGTTAATTCCAGGAGGGATATTAATATTAAAAGCTTTTTCGTTTATGAGCTTAGCTTGGCCTTTACAAGTACGGCATTTAGTAGATTCATTTAGCACCCCTTGCCCATAACAAGTAGGACAAACCTCTAGCCTAGGTATTTTGATAGAAACAGTTGTTCCTCTAAATGCTTCTTCTAAAGCTATTTGAGTGTTGAAACTAAGATTGCTACCTTTTTTCCCTATCATAGGCACTTATTTTTGTTTAATTATTTGGGGTTATGCTACAAAATAGCTAACTCTTAGAATATTTTAATTACTTAACTGTTGCAAGCAATAAAGTTTTCTTTCTTATCTTAAATTTTTGCTATAATGGCGAAGAATGAATTGTTAGAGCAAAATATATTGTAACTAGGACATTTTACAGGACTTATGACACCTTCAAACTACATTTTTGACCCACGTCTTGCTTATGCTAGCACAATACCTTCTGATTGGTATTGTGATGAAAAAATTTTGACAATGGAAAAAGAAAAAATATTTTCCACTACTTGGCAACTAGTAGGTAGAGTTGAACAAGTTGCCACAATAGGTAGTTATTTTACTGCAATGGTTGGTAATGAACCTATTGTAGTTGTGTGTGGTAAAGATAATAATTTGCAAGCATTTTCTAATGTTTGTCGTCACAGGGCTGGCCCAGTAGCCAAAGGGTCAGGCAAAAGGAATGTTTTTCAATGTGGTTATCATGGTTGGACTTATAGTTTGGCTGGAAAAGTACTACATACCCCAGAATTTGATGGTGTTGAATGTTTTGATAAAGCTAATTATTGTTTACCACAATTTAAGGTAGAAACTTGGGGACAACTAGTTTTTGTTAATCTTGATAAGAATGCTCCAAGTTTAGCTTCTTATCTAGAGGATTTACCTAGTCGTGTTGGTTATCATAATATGTCAGATTTAAGGCTAGCAGCGCGTAAAGATTGGTATATAGGTTGTAATTGGAAAGTGTATGTTGATAATTATTTAGAAGGTTACCATATCCC
>JAHFUF010000011.1 GCA_023265235.1 Blastocatellia bacterium | reverse complement strand
AAAATCGATATATCTGCTTCCTCTTCAATAACAGTAAAGCTAGAAATGGTAGAGAAAGTTACAGGACAAGGATTAATCAAATACTCTCCTAAAACTGAGTCTGAAAATCATTTAGGGGTTATTATAAAATTAACTGACCAACATTCCAAAACTAATGTTAACTTTAACTTAGACGTAAAATTAGAACGCAAAAGCAGTTTTGATATTCACCCCTTAGCAAGCCTTTTAGGTGAAAGTGCAGTTAATAAAATCGTCAATATCCAAGCACAACAACATATAGATAGTTTTGTTGGTAAAGCAGAATCACAAACACAACATAAAAAATAATAGACATCATAAAATAAAAATGGAAGGGCGAACAGTTCGCCCATTTCCATTTATGTTAATTAGTTTTAGAAAAGCCATAGCTCTGGTCTTAGTGTTTGTTTAAGCTTGTGTATAAGGATTTGCCCAATAGGTTGTTGTCCAAAATCAATTCGTGCAAATGCTGTCATTCCAGGTCGTAATAAGCCATCGCTGTTTTCTATAATTAGTTCCACACGGTAGCTTGGTTGATTATATTGATTTTGTTCGCTTTCTCCGCCAATTTTAGTCACTTTCCCATAAAAAACACGATCAGAAAAAGAGAGTGCTTTAAGACGGACATTATAACCAACCTTTACATCCCCTATATCGCGCTCTGGGACTTGAATGCGTACCAGCATTTTGCTTGTATCAGCAATACGACAAAGTTCTGTACCTTTCTTAAAATACTGCCCTATTTGCTTTGGCAATTCTTCACCAAAAATTACTCCTGTTTTTGGTGCAACTAGTTCAAATTTTAATTGTTTATTTTCTAGTAGTTCTATACGCTTCATTAAAGAACTAATAAATGTATTAAGTCCTTCTATTTCACCATCTAATTTTTTTACTTCAAGTTGCCCTTGATTAAGATTTGAATCGGCTAAATCTAGGTTTGTTTTTAGGTTTTCATACTTACGCGAATGGTTTACTAAAGCAGATTGAAGACGCTCACTAGCAGATTTTGACTCAAGTTCTAGTGTAGTTACTTGTGTTTGTGCTACTTCTAAATCGTTTTGTGATATTAAACCTGAGTTAAATAGTAGTTGAGCACGGTTAAATTGGCTCTTTGCAGCTTGAACTCTGGTGTGGCGTAAATCTAAGTCTGATTCTAACACCGCAATATCTGCTGGATAATTATATTTTGGCTTTGAACTAGTAACCCTAGCAATTTCTACTAAAGTAGGTGCTTGGTTTATTTGTTTTTGCTCTATGTCAATTTCATTAAAATCATATTTTCGTTGATTAAGCTGTGTTTTGGCTTGATTAATAGCCTCTCCATGGGTTTGTTGCTCACCTAACAAACGGCGATAATCTGTATTAGCACGTACTAGCTCTGACCTAGCTTGTAAAATTTCCTCTTGAAGCTCATTATTGCCTAATCGACCTATCACCATTCCTTCTTTAACACTATCGCCTGGAAGCATTTCCAGTTCAATAAGAGTTGCATTTTCTGGAATACGAATAATTGCCTCTTTTTCTGCAATGGCTATGAGTGTTCCATAACTCCCTACAGAGGCTTGCCAAGGTAGCATTAATAGGCTAATTAAAAATAATAAAATAGTAGCCTTTACTAAATAAGGTCTATAGGAGTGTAATTTAGCCAATCGCGTGTTACTAGTTATTTCAGAACCATTCTTGGTGTCTTTATTGGTTTCATTATTTGTTTTATTTAACATTTTATTACTCCAAGAAATAACGGGTAAAATCAGGCTCTGAATTGACGGCTTAAGAAAAATAAACATAACCCCTATACTAAGTAATACACCAAGCAAGTAATATGAATCCATTAAGTAATTGCTTACATAAAAAATTATTAGCCAAGTAAATAACACCGAGTAGAAAAAAGAAAGCAGCCCGAAAATAGCATATACCCTTTGCTCACGTTGGCTATATTGAGCTACTGTTTTATCTTCTTCCTTATAGACTAACTTTCGCCAAACGCCTTTCCAATAACCTCTAGACCGCTCCATCAAGTTTGGTAACCCTAATGCTTGGCTTAAGAAATAATATCCATCAAGTTTTATTAGCGGATTGGCATTAAAGACAACATCTAGGATACTACCAAGGAAAAAAATAAATGTAACATCTGAAAGTAAGCTATGAGGTGCAACAATAAACCAAATTAGCAAAGCAAAAACCCCAACTAGTATTTGCCAATAAACCCCTGCGGCAATTACCCAAAGCCGATTTCCACGTTTAGGTATTAAGTGAATACCTGAGACATTACAATAAAGCGCAGGAAGAAAATAGTAGACCATCAACAACCCTACTTCACTTGCTCGCCCGCCAAAAGCTTTACAAGTCAACCCATGTGCAAATTCATGTGAAACTACTACAAACCAGCCAGCAATAAAAACCGCCCACCAATGTTCGCGTAAAGTATATTCTCCATAGCTACTTACCTCTGCCCAGTTATGCAAAGAAAGAATTAGTAATAGTAATATTAATGATAGGCTAGAAAGGAAAAAAGCCGGTGTCCAAACCCAATGCAAGCTTTTTACTAAAAATGAGAAAACTCGATCAGGATTAAAAAGATTAAACCGCAGGTAATGTTCCATCCCTGCTTGTTGAGTGGTGTTTAAGCCAATTGTTCGCTCTCCTGCTAAAATACCAACTTCATCAAGCTTGCTAAGAAATTTACTTAGTGTAGCTAAAGAAAGGGTTTTTTCATATTTTCGCTTAAACTCATCACAAATTCTTGTAAGTGTTAGGTTTGTATCAATTAGCCGCAACACATCATATTCAATTGAGCGTAGTAAAATATAACGCCCCACCATAGCTGAACCAATAATATAGCTTACACGCCCAGCATTATCATTTTGTTCTCGAACCTCAACCATTTCAGCTATTTGTGGAGGGTAAGTACAATATTCTGTGTTAAGCATATGAATTATTTATTCATTTAAATCAAATTTCATTTGTTTAAGTAAAGCAGCATAGTTATCAAGACAAGTAATAAACTTAGGGTGCTGAGTTCCTAGCTCTTCTTTGAAAATAAAAAGTGCTTCTTGATAAAGTGTTGCCGCTTCTTCCTGTTCCCCTTGTGACTTAAGCAATATAGCTAGATTATTAAGTGTCATTGCTACATCTGGATGCTTGGCACCAAGTATACTTCTTTTTATACTAAGTGCTTTTCGATAAAGCAGTTCTGCCTGTACTTTCTTACCTTTTGATTGATAGAGGGCAGCCAAGTTATTAAGGTTAATTGCAGTATCATAATTATTAGGGCCATAAAGCTTGTCAAATATGGCTATCACTTCCAAATAGATTTTTTCTGCCTCATCATACTTTTTTTGCCCAGTAAGAATTGACGCTAGTGCGGCCATATCTAAGGCAACATTAGGATGATGTTCCCCTAAGACTTTTTTCCTAATCTCTACAGAACGTCGTGCAAAAGGTTCTCCTTTATCATAATTGCCACGAGCATGCTCTAAACCACCCAAATTATGATAAAGAGTTGCTATTTCTGTATTTTCAGAACCAAGTGCTGGTTCTAAAAGCGAAAGTGCTCGCCAATAAAGTTTTTCTGCTTCATCAAACCGACCCATATATTTGTAAAGAACTGCTAGGTTATTAAACAACCTAGTCAGTTTTAAGTCATTAGCAGGAAAGACACTTTCAGCCAAATTAAGTGCTTGTAGAAAAAGCTTTTCAGCCTCGTTATAGTGCCCCTGGAGTTGATAGAGGTTAGCCCAATTAACAAGCATCCAAACCCGCAACCGTTCTGTTTTAGCTTCTGTTTTTTTATCTAAAGCTTCAATAGAACTACGATAAAGTTCTTCTGCTTTTAAGTAATCACCGTTTTTCTCATGACTCCGAGCATCTGCACAAAGCTGAAGAGCCGTTTTTAGAACGTTACTACCAGCAAACGCTTGGGAACTAATCAAATTAGGTTGAATGTCTTTCATATTTTTCACCTAAGTAGAATAAATTGGCTGGTTATTATTTTGATTGACTATTATTTTGTAGTAATTATTGTTCGTATTGCAGGGTTTCGTTATGATTTGGTTGGACACCAGGAGCAATTATCTCCTCTATTTCCTCTATTTGTAATTCTACTTCATCACCTTGCAACATTTCATTGTGATTTAGTGTAATACCAGGAGCAATTATCTCCTCTATTTCCTCTATTTGTAATTCTACTTCATCACCTTGCAACATTTCATTGTGATTTAGTGTAATACCAGGAGCAATTATCTCCTCTATTTCTTCTACTTGTAGTTCTACTTCATCACTTTGCAATATCTCATTGTGATTTGGGTACCAGACTCCACCAGGAACAATAATTTCTTCCATTTCTTCAGCTTGTAGCTCTACTTCATCACTTTGTAAGGTTTCACTATGATTGTAGGTCAAACCAGGAGTAATAATTTCTTCTATTTCTTCTATTTGTAGTTCTACTTCATCACTTTGTAAAATTTCATTATGATTTACTTTAGAGCCAGGAGCAATTATCTCTTCTATTTCCTCTATTTGTAATTCTACTTCGTCACTTTGCATTATTTCATTGTGATTTGGCTCTATACCAGGAGCAATAATTTCTTCCATTTCCTCTACGCTAAGCTCAATTTCTTCTATAACCATAATATTTTTTTCTGTATTGTTATCCATAAATAAATCTCCTCAAGTTTTAATTTTGAGAGGTGTTATTTTCGCTCTCATTTAATAAAACAAGATTTGTTAGAAAATCATGTCATGAGGATTTAAGGTTTTCCCAGGTTTTTAGTAAAAATATTTTAGGTAGGATTTAGACTAGATTAAATACTATTAACTTCTTGATCGTCTCTAATAAGTTGCTCAACACGTCTTCTTAATGAGGGATCTCCTACACAAGCTTGATCAAGAAAAGCACATTGTTTATCAGCCTCACACTCTATAACATCATAAAAAACACGTTCAATTTGCTTCCAACGCTCAGGGCTAATCAAACCACCTTGCTTCTTATCATCTTTAATTAAATCTTTTACAGTGCTTTTCATTATCAAAGTTGTACTATTACAAACTTGGTCAATTAATTCATCTTGTTTATCAGACTTAGCCTCTAGAAGAGAATAAAAAAGCCTTTCAACCTCTCGCAACCGCTCTATTGCTACAGGTGTTTTTATAACAGTAGGAAGAAGTCCATGCTCTTGCTCGTCTAGGTCTAATGTAGTGCATGACAGGGATTTCAATTTATCAGTATCTAATCCTGTAGCTTTAAGAAAGCCTGTGGCTAGCTCCTTGGCTGTAGGTCGCTCTTTAGCAGACATAGCGAGTGCTTGCATAACAACCTTTTCAACTTCTGGTGAAATACTAGGGAGTTGTTCTTTTAACGAAATAGGTTTTTTATTTAATCGACTGTTAACTAGCTCAAAAATATCTTTAGAAGTAACTTGAAATGGCTGCTTTCCTGATAACATTTCATATAGCATAATACCTAAGCTATAAATATCTGAACGCTCATTATAAGATTTACCTTGAAAGCGTTCTGGGGCCATATAAACAGGTGTGCCAATAATTCCCCCTGTAGCTGTTAATACTTGTATATCTAGGCTTTCGCTTGATTGAATTAGTTTGGCAATACCAAAATCTATTAGCTTAATTATTTCACCTTCAGAGTTTTTATGAATAAAAATATTGTCAGGCTTAATATCTCTATGCACTATGCCTAAAGAATGAGCTTTTGCCATTACATCACAAACAGCAACAAGTATTTGTGCTGTTCTCTCTAAAGTTAGGTGACCTCTAGCCTTTAACTCTTTTGTTAAAGTATGCCCTTGTAAAAGTTCCATTACTAAATAAGCTATACCATCAGTAGAAATCCCTGAATCAAGCACTGTCACTGTATTAGGATGATCTATTCGACAAGCTGATTTAGCCTCTAGTTGAAAGCGTTCCAACGCTTCATCAGAATCATTCCCTGGCATTGGTTTAAAGATTTTTATTGCAATAGGGCGTTTCATTGCCAAATGCGTAGCTCGAAAAACAACTCCAAACCCTCCTGAGCCAATTTTTTCATCAAGCTGATATTTGCCATCAAGTACCGTTCCTGGCAAGGCTTCAGCTAATGCAGAAAAAATTCTATCTGCTCTTTGGTGTGACTCAATTAATGCTATGTTTTGTTCAGCTAGTTTTTCTTTTTGCTCTGCTAGTTTTTGGTTGTTAACTTCAAGCTCCTTGTTTTTCTTGCCAACCTCTATTGCTTTTTCAGTTTGATAGTGTTTTTCTAATGTATTAAGCCTATAGCGATAAACACTATAGGTTAGCCCAGTAAGACTAAAGAAATAAAGCATATACGCCCACCAAGTACGCCAGGGTGGAGGTGAAATAACAATCTTAATAGTCGCACTTGTTTCATTCCAAACCCCATTATTGTTAGAGCCTTTTACTCTAAAAATATATTCACCAGCGTTTAAGTTAGTGTATCTAGCATAACGTTGAGTACCATTGTTTACCCAATCATTATCAACACCCTCTAGTTTATAGAGATATTGATTTTTTTCTGAATGAGTAAAATTAAGTGCAGCAAACTCAAAGGAAAGAAAATTCTCTGTATAGGAAAGCTTTAGAGGTACATCTCCCATTAATCCTGTTGCAATAGCGAGTTTCTCTCTTTCTGCTAGCTGGTCAAATATCTTAAATGATGTAATTACAATAGGAGGAATAAAAGGGTTATCTTTTATTTTTTCTGGATAGAATCGGTTCAAACCATTAATACCACCAAAAAACATTTCTCCACTTCTGCTTTTATAATAAGCAAACCCATTAAATTCATTGCTTTGAAGACCATCACTAACATCATAGTTTCTAAACTTAGCGGTTTTTGGATTAAATTTTGAGATACCACTATTAGTACTTAACCAAAGATTTCCTTCTTTGTCTTCTAAAATGCCATAAATGGTATCATTAGCAAGGCCATCTTTTTCTGTAAGTGCTGTAAATGTTTGGCTTTTAGCATCATACTTGTTTAACCCTCCGCTTGTGCCAATCCATAGTGTTCCTGTTAAGTCTTCGCAGATGGATGAAACAAAATTATTACTTATACTAAAAGGATTGCTAGGATCATTACGGAAACCTGTAAATGTCTGACTTTGTGAGTCATATCTATTCAATCCATTGCTTGTGCAAACCCATAAGGTTTTATTGCTATCTTCATAAATTGCCCGAATATCGTTGCTAGTGATGCTATTAGGATTATTTGGATCATTTTGAAACGATGTAAACCTCTGATTTGTAGAGTCATATTTATTCAACCCACCACTAGTTGTACCAATCCATAAAGTGTCTGTATGGTTTTTATATATTGGCAAAATCCTATTACTACTGATGCTATTAGGGTTATTAGGATCGTGACGAAACACTGTAAATGTTTGACTTTTAGGATCATATCTGTTTAACCCTTCATCTGTAGCAACCCACAACATGCCTAACTTATCTTCACAGATTGAAAAAATATTATCATTACTGATGCTATTAGGGTTATTAGGGTCGTGGCGAAACACTGTAAACGTTTGACTTTTAGGATCATATCTGTTTAATCCATAACTATGCGTTCCTATCCATAGCATTTTTGTGGAGTCTTCATAAATAGATAAAATGAGATTACTACTAATACTATTAGAATCGTTAGGGTTATGGCGTATAGTAGTAAACAACTGGCTTATGGGATCATATTTGTTTATTCCACCTCCATTGGTTCCAATCCATAGAGTTTTTGCACTATCTTCATAGATTGACCAAACAAAATTACTACTTATACTATTTGGATTATTAGGCTCATGATGAAAACCTATAAATGTTTGATTTTTAGAGTCATATTTGTTTAGCCCTCCATCTGTTGCAATCCATAAAGTTCCCATATGATCTTTATAAATTGCCCGAATAATATTACTACTAATACTATTTGGATTATTAGGATCGTGACGAAATACCGTAAATATTTGGCTTTTAGGATCATACCTGTTTAACCCTTCAGACGTACCAACCCATAAAGCTTTTGTATTGTCTTCACAAATCCCTCGAATAATATTACTACTAAGACTATTTGGATTATTAGGATCGTGATGAAATGCTGTAAATTTTTGGCTTTTAGGATCATACCTGTTTAACCCTTCAGACGTACCAACCCACAAAGCTTTTGCACTGTCTTCATAGATTGCTACAATATAATTATTACTAATACTATTTGGATTATTAGGATCGTGACGAAATGCTGTAAATTTTTGGCTTTTAGGATCATACCTGTTTAACCCTTCAGATGTACCAACCCATAAAGTCCCTCCATGCTCTTGATAAATCGATACAACTCTATTGTTACTAATGCTATTAGGGCTATTAGGATCGTGGCGGAATACCGTAAATGTTTGGCTTTTAGGATCATACCTGTTTAACCCTTCAGACGTACCAACCCATAAAGTTCCCATATGATCTTCAAAGATGGTTCTAATGTGCTTAGAGTATAAAGATGTAGAATCTTGAGGTTTGTGTTTATAGATAGTAAAACTATAGCCATCATATTTATTAAGCCCATCTTCTGTACCAAACCACATAAACCCTTGGCGGTCTTGATAAATACAAGCTACAGTACTTTGTGATAATCCTTGCTCAATAGAAAGACGCTCAAATTTAATAGGGGACTGCTGAGCATAAAGACTAGCCTCTACTACCAATATCAATAAAAGTATCAAGTATAACCTATTTATTTTCAACATATAAGAATCCAACTTACATTTACTTCAATTAATCTAGTTATTTGTAAAAAGGCTTTATATGAAAGATAATCTAAGGATTTTTCTGGGCGTAGTCAAGAGGTGAAAATTGGTTGACTAAAATACCTCAAAGTTATTAGCTTAATAAAATATTGGGTAGTATAGGAGTACAGTATGAGTTCTTCAAATGTAACGCAACTATTGATAAATTGGCGAGAAGGTGACAAAACCGCACTAGATAAACTTATGCCAATAGTTTATAACGAACTCCATCGTATTGCTAACAATTACATGAGAAATCAACCTAGTAACCATACGCTCCAGTCTACTGCTTTAGTTAATGAAGCTTATTTGCGACTAGCAGAAAGTGAAAACCTAGACTTGCAAAATCGCACTCATTTTTTTGCTGTAGCAGCACAAATGATGCGCCAAATGCTAGTAAATTATGCTGTAGCCCGTAACACAGAAAAACGCGGTGGTGGACAGTTTAAACTAAGCCTAAATGAAGCTATAGAAGTTGCTCAAGAACAAGACTGGGACATTATTGCCCTAGATGATGCTCTTAAGAATTTAGCGGTAATGGATGAACGAAAGAGTCAAATAATAGAGCTACGTTTTTTTGCTGGATTATCTAACGAGGAGATCGCTGAGGTTATGCATCTCTCTCTTGCTACTGTCAACCGTGAATTAAGAGTGGCAAAAGCCTGGTTACATGGCCAGATAAAGGCCAGTGATATAGAGCCTTGAGCCTATAGATTACTAACTAACCCATTAATTTTTTATTATTTTTTTTTAGGCTATCGCTTTTTTGCTTCCTTGCATCCTAAAGCTAGGAGGACAAAACCAATGCTAGAAATTACCGTAAAACCTTATAAAAATATAGCTAAAGATTTCTATATTTTTGAACAAGAGCTTAATAAACTTGGATTACAAGTTATTAATAAGGCTTTAGTTAACCTAACAGAATGTTGTAATAAAATCGAATTAGTAATTAATATAGTTACAGGAAAACACGCAAAAACAGTACATCAACTCGCTTATAAATGTTTTGGAAAAGCTTATATTTTTTTGTCTCTTGCCGCCTAAAATCCTAAAGCTAAAGCTTATGTTTTTTGTCTCTTGCCCCCATCCTCTAGACAAAACTATAAATAAACCTACTTTTTCGCTACTTGTGAAATAATCATCCGTAATTGTTTTATCCCTTCTGTTAAAGAAGCTGGGCCTGGTTGCAGAATATAAGTAGATTTTATTTCATAGATTTGATTGTTACGAACAGCATTTACCTCATTCCAGCCAACACGACTACGAATAAAACTTTTGTCTACTTTCTTGCCACACCAAGAAGCAATAATTATGTCTGGGTTTCTTTTAATCACCTCATCAGAAGAAACAATACGCTCGCTACCAGATTGACCTGTGCGCAATTCTGGAAAAATATCTTCACCCCCAGCAATTTCTATTAATTCACTTACCCAGCGAATACCAGAAATTAACGGGTCTTTCCATTCTTCAAAAAAGACTCGTGGTCGATAAGGTAGTGCTTCTTTAGAAATTGCTTCAAGCTGGCATTGTAAATCTGTTACTAGCTTTGTTGCTTTTTCTTGACATCCTACTAGTGAACCAACTGTCAAAACCATACTTAATATTTCATTTACACTGCGCTGATTAAAAGTTGCTACGGTTAAGCCTTGTTTTACTAATTCCTTAACAATATCAGCTTGTAGGTCAGAAAAAGCCAACACTAGATCAGGTTTTAAGGCATAAATTTTATCAAATTTAGCTGTGATATAAGCACAAACCTTAGGTTTTTGTCTTGCTTCAATTGGCCTTACAGTATAACCAGATATTCCTACTACTCTATCCCCTTCCCCTAATAAATAAAGGGTTTCTGTAGTTTCTTCAGTCAAACAAACTATGCGTTTAGGAAAACTTACTTTGCTAAAAAGCTCCATTAATTATTTGCCTCACAAAAATGCTGGTAAATTTCCTTTACGCCTTCTTGCCAATCTCGTAAAGCTGCTAAGCCTAGTTTTTCTGATAATAAACAACGTAAGGCACTGTAATGAGGACGTAAAGCAGGTAACCCCAAATCAGTATAATCAACGATGGTGAGTAGATCTTTTTCTAACCCCATCATTTCAATTGCTAGACAAGTAAATTCATACCAAGAAACTATCTCGCCACTATTAGTTACTTGATAAATACCACTTTGATTTTTTTCAATAATCTCACCTAATCTAATTACTAGATCTGGTAAATAAGTAGCCTGACTAACAGGATAATTACAAACTTTAAGTTTATTACCTGATTTTTTAGCAGCACTCAAATAGTCAAAAATCTTGCTGCCAAAATTGTTTCCTCCTATACCAAAAAGCCTTGCAACTCTGACAATAAAATATTGGCCTGTCGCGTCAATAACGGCTTCTTCGCCTAGGAGTTTAGATCGTCCATAAGCAGAAATTGGGTTAGGTTGATCTTCTATAGTGTAAGGGCTAGTTTTTTTTCCATCAAAAACATAGTCTGTACTAATATGCATCAAAGATGCGCCAATAGCTTTAGCTTGAGTGGCTAAATGCTTTGGGCCATCAATGTTAGCAGCTTCGGCACTTGCCCATTCTGTTTCGCAAGCATCTACCCTAGCCATTGCAGCACAATTAATTATTATTGTAGGAGAAAAATCTTTAACTGCTTTTTCTACAGCAACATAGTCACTAATATTTAGCCCTTGACGAGTAAATGCCACTACTTCTAAACTCTGTTGAAAATATTTTGTTACAGCCTTTCCTAGCAACCCTCCAGCACCTGTAACTAAAACCTTCATATTTGCTCCTATATAACAAAAATCCAAGAGGGCAGATACGCAGGTCTGCCCCCTACATTTTATGCTCTTGTGCTAATTGTTGTGTTAATTCAACATAACGATAATAATCACTAGGGTTATTAATTACCATAACCCAGTTTTGTTTTGCTTGTTTGGCAAAAATCTCTAGGATTTCTTTCTCTGAACATATTACAAACGGTTTTTCTTTTTTTCTTAAGTCTAAAGCTTGTGGTAAAAGCTTTAGTGCTCTGTAAACAGTTTGCCAATAAGCAATATCTAATTTCAATAATGCTTGTAAAAGCTTGAGTACGACCCAAAAAACATGACTTATTAACCAACTAGGGTTGTGTAAGTTTATCCAATGCATCAATAAGCGGTTACGCTCAGCAATAATTTGCACTTGACGAGCAGGAACTTTTTTGGCGATCGTGGCACTACTTCTATGATGAACAATGCTTGTAGGTTCGTAATAAATTTTCCAACCTCGTTTCCAAGCACGGTAACATAGTTCTGCATCTTCCCAGTAAAAAGGGCTTAATAATTCGCAAAACCCTCCTAATTCCAATAACTTTGCTCGGTCAAAAGCACTATAACCACCACTAGCAACAAATGAATATAACTTTGTGTTTTGATTAGGTAATTTTGATGGCAATACATCATAATTCATAAATATATGCCAATGTCCTTTATGAAACCTACCTAATTTTCCTGCTCCATCAAAAAGATCGCTTTCCAATCGATAAGCTTTAGAACAAACACCAAATATACTTTGATCTCCATCAAAATGTTTAGCTAAAGGAGCAATAGCATCTACTTCCACACGAATATCATTATTAAGTAGAAAAATTATTGGATATTTAGCAGCAAAAAACCCTGCGTTAGCGGCTTTAGCAAAACCTTTATTTTCCCCTAAAGCTATTACTTTCACTTGCTTTAAATGATTAGTTTCTAACCAACCAACACTATTATCCTGACTACCATCATCTACTACTATTATTTCTACTAGGGTGTTATTTTTTTCCTGGTAATGGGTTGCTGCTTGTAGGACTGAGGGAAGAAATTCTATTAAAAGCCTTTCTCCATTCCAATTAGGGATTACAATGCTAACATTTTGAAAACAAGTCATTTAACTGTCTCCAAAATAGCTTGGATTTCTCGGCCTCTCATTATAAAAGCCAAGTATTCTTCCCAAAACTTACGAAAAACCCTCCAACGAGGATGAATATTAACAGCATTAACTAGATATTCTATACCTAATAAACTCCATAGGTTTAACATAGTTACCCTAACAGAAACTATATTAAATTTAGCCACGCTAGCATAGTAGTCTGCTGCATGGCCTACAGTAAAATACTCAAAGCTATAAGCACTAAAATGCCATCGATGAGTAGGATCACGCCAAGAATTAGAGTAAGAATAATGAGGAGTGTTGATATAAATCCTTGCTCCAGGTTTAGAGATTCGGTGGAGTTCATCCATAAAGCGACTAACTGACGCTACATGTTCAATTATATGGCGAGCATAAATTTCATCAAAGCTGTTACTTTCAAAAGGATAAGGAAAAACTTCTAAGTCATGAACAACATCAACGCCAGGAACGGGAAAGAGATCTAGTCCAATTGCTTCAGGGACTTTATTACGTCCACAACCAAGATCAAGTATTTTTTTTTCCATTGGTTAAAGTAATGTAGGGGTAGACCTATGTATTTGCCTTCTTTAGATTTTCTTTTAGGGGGCAGACCTATGTGTCTGCCCTCTTTAGATTTTCTTTAAGTATTGTGCAGGAACATCATCAGCTAACCAAACACCATTATCTGAGCAATAAAAAGTAAACCCTGCTTTATGCATCGCTTCTGCGTCTACGGCAAGAACTATTGGTTTACCATGACGAGCACCAACATTAGTAGCTGTAGTGATATCTTTTGATAAATGTACATGATGGCGTGCCATTTTTTGAAGTCCAATAGTCATAATAGATTCTAGATTTTTTTGTGCTGTTCCATGATAGAGCACTACTGGTGGGGGTTTTGGCTCTAGCTCTAAATCCACATCTATGCTATGACCTTGATTAGCACGTATTTCTGCACCAGTTGTATCAAATGAAAAACGTTTTTTACTATTTTTTTCTACTACTTCTTTTAGTTGTTCTTTAGTGATAGGAAAATTTTTCTTCCTACAAGCAGCCAGTAAGTCGTCCACTTTTACCCAACCACCAATGGCAAGAGTTAAACCTAGGCTCTCAGGTTCATGACGAAGATATTTGCTTAAAAATTTACTAATACGAACTAATTGTTTTTCATCCATAACTATACCAAGTCTAAAAATTATTTGTGTTATTTATTAAAAGGTTTAGTGACGACGATCTTTTGTGCCTGATCTACGATCTTCAAGCTCTGATAAACGCTCTTTAAGATCATAAGCTTGATGGTAGAGTTCAACAATATTACAACCTCCATTACTGCTGCGTGTACCTTCTCGCAAAGTAGTAATCAGAGGATGCATAAATTTGTTTACTAATGAACTAAGCAAATGTTGTTTTATGGCTTCTTCTTGTTCTGGAGTAAGTGAGCCAAGTTTATGTCTTGTACGTTCAAATTCAGACAATGCAATCTCTGTCAAATGTTCTTTTAATGCTGCTATAGTAGGGCCTATTTCTAGTATATCTAGTCTTTCAAAAAAAGCTTCTACTTCTGTTTCTACAATACTTTCAGCTTTATCAGCCTCTTTTTGTCGTTGTTTGAGGTTTTCGCCAACAACTCCTTCTAGGTCATCAATATCAAAGAGGAAAATATTATCCAGCTTGCCAATTGCTGGATCAACATTACGTGGAACAGAAATATCAATAAAGAAAATTGGACGATAGCGACGAATTTCTAATGCACGCTTACAATCAGTCGCAGTAATAATGTAATCAGAAGCTCCTGTAGAACAAACTACTATATCAGCGCGAGGTAGTTCAAACTTTAATCGAGAAAACTCTATTACTTCACCGCCGAACTTCTCACATAATTCTGTAGCGCGTTCAGGGGTTCGGTTACAAATTAAAAACTGTGTTACTCCTTCATTAACCAAGTAACGAGCAGCAAGTTCTGTCATCTCACCAGCACCAACTAGCAACACTCGTTTATTATCTAAGCGATCAAAGATCTTTTTAGTAAGTTCTATTGCGACTGAACTAACCGAAGTAGCTGCTCCACCTATTTCAGTTTCCGTCCTTATTCTTTTGGCTACATTAAAAGTTCGGGTAAGAAGTTGGTTAAGCACTTTTCCTAGTGTACCTGCTTCTTGAGCTTTAGAATAAGCTGTTTTTACTTGACCTAAAACCTGAGATTCGCCTAACACCATTGAATCTAGGCTGGCAGCAACACGAAATAGATGTCGAACAGCTAATTTATCAGCATGTGTATAAAGATGTTCTTTGTAAAGTAATCCTGGTAAACGATGAAACTCGTGTAAAAAGTGGCAAACTCGTTGGAGACTTGGAGCAGAATCCGAAGGCGAAGCAGCAACAATTTCTACTCTATTACATGTAGAAACTATCATAGCTTCAGAAACCCCTCCTGACTCAACTAATGTACGTAAGGCAGGGGTTAACATAGTTTCACTAAATGCTAACCGCTCACGCACTTCAACAGGGGCGGTTTTATGATTTAGGCCAACTAAAATAATACTCATAAAACATTAACCAACAGAAACATGTACTCGTCCTAAGTACTTTAACCCGACTAAGCTAAAGATAATAAAAGTAAACCCTACAACTGATACTATTGCTGCGCGACGGCCTCGCCAACCTGCTGTAACTCTGTAGTGAATCATAAACATATAATTTACCCAAGTTAGCATAGTAGCAATTTCTATTGGGTCGCCATGCCAATAAATCCCATAACGCTGACCAGACCAAACGATTCCTGTCATAATCCCAAGAGTTAATAAAATAAACCCAATAGTCATTGAACTATAGCCAATGCTATCACAGGTATCTAGAGCAGGAAACCGACCTAAAATAGACTTAAAGCGTTTTTGTTTTAATTGTCGTTCTTGAAAAAGATAAATTAGTCCTGTAACAAAAGTGATAAAAAAAGCTGTATAAGCAAAAATCACCATACTTACATGTATGGGAAATAAAAGCGATCCTCCTAACCTTAAACCCAGAGGAGAGACAGGCGGAAGTGGCAAAATAACCCCAATTAATGTAGATAAAAAAGCTAGAGGAAAAACATAATTAGCAAAAACCTGATTACGATTCCAAATAAAAGCAGCAATACAATAGGCAGCTAAAGACCAGCCAAGAAAAAGTAAAAGCTCTGGTTGTAGAGCAATAGGGCAACGCTCTACTTGTTTTCCACGAATGACTAAAGCAATTGTATGGAGTATAAACCCTGATAAAGAAGATACAAATGTAATAGCAAAGGGCAAGCGAGGTTTTTGGAAAAATACTAACCCCGCTTGAATTAACCCTAGTAAATAAAATGCCAGTGAGAGAACCAATAATTCTTGCATAGGTTCAATTTCTTAATACTTAATGGCTTTTAGCTGTCATAGGAATTTGCCATATAATTAAAAACTAACTCTCATAAGCTGCGGCAATATAACAACCTCTAGCTGTTGCTGTTAAAGGTTCACTTGCCATACGGACTTCAGAAATTTTAATTGGAAAATCATTTTGTCTAAAAATTTTCTCAAATTTCTCTAAAAATCCTTTTGGTTTGGCAGTCCCACCAGAAAGTACAATTGGGATTGCACGATCTAGCCTAGGTAGATTACGACTTTCAGAAATTTCCGTCCTAAGTGTTTCTACTAGAGTCAAGATCATTTCCTCATAATAGATATGCATAGCACTCTCATATTTGTCTTTAGGAGCGCGAGAAAGATCTAAACTTTCTTCCTTAATGACCCTAATACGTGTAGGAACTTCGCTAGTTACAGCAGCAACAGCATTATCAATATAATCACCAGCTTTAGAAATACTAAAAGAAAACACAGGCACAGACATAAAAGCAAAACAAACGTTACACATACCACCACCACAGCTAATGCCAATACCCGTAAAATTATCTCTTTCCATTTCAGCAAATATTACTGACAAGCCTTCATTAACACTTTTTGCTCGATAACCAAGAGATTCTAGAAAATTCTTTAACATCCCTTCGTGATAAACCAAGTTTGCTTCTCCACCACGAGGAGCACCTGGGACAGAAAAACAAAGAATATCTGTTTTTTTGGTTTTCTTAACTAGTAGTTCTATAATGGATTGAATAATTTGCCAGCCATTTGCTTCTGTAGGATTAAGCAAACCATTACACATTGGGCGGCGAGCCTCAACGTTAAAGGAATTAGCAAATTTTTCTGATTCATTACCAAAAATGAGAATTTCCTTACCACTCATTTGGTAAGTAATTTTATTTTGGCGCAATATATTTTCAGTAAACTTGGAATAAGGCACAGTAACAAAAGCATTTAACTGTGTTTGTGTTTTAACATTATTAAACTCACCACTACCAAGTACAATACGGCTAGTTCCAACATCTAAGCCAAAAAACTCGGCTTCTTGCCCTGAATTCTGATTCTCATTATTGGGCATATCGCTCATGTGTCCTCCGATATGAGATTGATTAATTTCCTTTGCTTCCTCAGTACCAGCTACCAACCTAGCTAGTTTTTCACTAGGACGAAAGCGTACTAATTGGCGAGGGATTAAATTTTTACTTTCTATAGATTCTACTGATTGATGAGACAATTGTATTGGGCTAGAAAAACTGCCAAAATCATGTAACCTAATAGGCTCACCGGCCACCAAAGCCTCTGTCCAAGAATTTAACATTGATGCTAAAGCCTGCGTAACGAGAGTTTTGTTGAGACCTGTTTGTTTTGTTACTTGTTGGATTAGTTCTTTTTTTGTCATCATCACCAAAGACGATAGCTTAACATAGTTTTGGGCTAGTTCTCAATTATCTATTATCTATCGACAAGACTGTTTATTTTTTGTAACAAAAAGGGACGATTAGGGACGACTAATTGGTTAAAAATTAATCAAAGCTTTAGCTCATTATTGGTTCAGCATTGAAATTGTTACTAATTCTAGTAATTCCAAATTGTATTAGGGGAACTCTCCTTGCTAGGAAAATTCTACCTAGTAAAAAGCTAACAATCGAGTATTTTTTACATAGTAGAAAGCTTTTGCTAATCTCCTAGCTACTTTAACAAACGGTATTGGCTTTTAATATCAAAACAATAACATCAAGAAACACTTGAAGATAGAAAAAGTTTAGACGTTTCAGGAAGGTTTTGTCCAGAATGGCACAATGGTTGCTCTAGGGGTCGGTGGGGCAAGAGATAATTAGCGATAGAGATGTCGCTATGGTCTCTAGCGGTTATAGTGGTGAGGACTGTAATCGCGATTAGTTTCAGCGCAGTGGTTATCTCCCACAACCACTGCGTTGATTTTTTTTAAAACCCCTTTTTTTAAACCCAGCTATCCAAAATATAAACTACTACTATTTTTATCAAACATCTCTTTAGAAAAACCAATACCTTTTAAGATCTATGAGTATTTTATACTTCTGTGTTACCATTTTTTAGGTAACTTAACTGCATTCATACGTTTAAGTATCAAATTTTGACGACGCGCTACTTTTTTAGGGTTTTTGCTTGGATTATAGACAGTTCGCGGGTTAGGAATCATTGCAGCTAAATATGCAGCTTCATTTGAAGAAACTTGAGAAATAGATTTACCAAGATACTTTCGTGCAGCAGCTTCGGCACCAAACACTCCATCTCCCCACTCAATAACATTTAAGTAGACCTCTAATAATCGCTTTTTACTTAAGTTTTTTTCTAGATAATAAGTTATTGCTGCTTCTTTTAATTTTCGTATAGGGTTTTTTGATTCTGAAAGGTAAAGATTTTTAGCTAGTTGTTGGGAAATGGTCGAAGCTCCACGAACAAACCTTCCTTCTTCCCAATCTTTTTCAATGGCTTTTTTAAGTTCTTCAGTATCAAAACCATTGTGTTGAAAAAATCTAGCATCTTCGCCAGCTAATACAGCTTTAACCAGGTTTGTAGAAATTTGATTAATTGGCTGCCAATCTTGTTTAGGTTCAAAGACTTTCCCTTGATTTAGAGCCTCTTTCTTTCTTGCTTCAATCATAGTTGTACTGGTAGGATTACCAGTGATAAGTTCTTTACCTGTAGGCAAAAACAAAAATTCTAGTGCTAAATAACCACACCCTAGTAGAAACAAAAATAAAAAAATCCGCTTAAATGACCAACCTTTAGGATTTTTCTGTTTACGAACCTTAGTAGAAGCATTAACCTTTTTACTTGGCATTACAAGAAAGTCTCTTTAATTAAAATCTAAAACTTACAACGTTCAATATTAGCCTTAGGAATTATCATGAGACAACCATTTTTCCTCAAAACCCTACTAGTCATCTTATTACTAGTTATTTTTGTATCCTGTGAAAAAAAATCTAGCGATCCAGGAGCAAATCAACCTACTAGCTCAGATAAAATTAAAATAGGCATTTACTACCCACTTACAGGCGACATAGCTACTTTTGGTCAATTTGGCAAAAAGGGCGTGGAAATGGCTGTAACAGAGATTAATGCCTCAGGAGGTCTACTTGGTCGTCAAGTAGAAGCAATCTATGAAGATACTCGTGGACAACAACAAGATTCAACTATTGCAGTACAAAAGCTAATAAACAAAGACAAAGTAGTTGCTGTGCTAGGAGAATCTGCATCAACTAATTCTTTAGCAGGAGGCGCGGTTTGTCAGGAAAACAAAATCCCTATGATAACTCCATCCTCTACTAATCCAACAGTGACTGAGATAGGGGATTATATTTTCCGTGTTTGTTTTCTAGATGATTTTCAAGGTGAAGTAATGGCAAGGTTTGCTGCTAACAGTCTCAAAGCTAAACGTATTGCGATTTTATATGATAATGGTAGCGATTATAGCATTGGACTAGAAGAATTTTTTACTAGTACATTAAAGAAATTAGGTGGAGAGATCGTAGCTAAAGAAGCTTACCAAAAAACAGACGTGGATTTTAGTGCCCAACTAACCAAGATCAAAGGCTCAAAGCCTGATGCCATTTATGTTCCAGGTTATTACACTCAAGTTGGTCAAATTGCCCAACAAACCCGCAAACTAGGTATGACAATCCCCTTACTTGGTGCTGATGGCTGGGATTCACCATCTTTAATAGAAATAGGTAAAGAAGCTCTTAATGGGTGTTATTTTTCTAATCATTATAATGTTGAAGATCCAGACCCAACTGTAAGCAATTTTGTAAAAGCTTTTAAGACAAAATATAACACAACCCCTGATACCACAGCAGGTTTAGCTTATGACGCAACTAATATTTTATTTGCTGCGATTAAAAGAGCTAACTCTACAGAAAGTAAGGCTATTCGTGATTCAATCGCAGAAACTAAGAATTTCCCTGGTATCACAGGAGTAATTACTATTAGCAATGCACGCAATGCAATAAAACCAGCAGTAATAGTAGGAATTGAAAATGGTAAGTACGTTGTAAAAGAAAAGATAGCACCTGTTGATAAGCAAGATGTAGCAACAAATAAATAAATCTTTAAGCTTATGTGTACTAGCTTAAAAGTGCCTATTTGGGTTGACAGAGTATTCAATATCCTATATCAATGCTTGGTTACGCTACCCTAAAATATCTTTTTTATTTTCAGTAAACACAAGCAAGTAGAAGCCCTACTTTGCAATACACAATTTTTCTATGGAGGCGGCATTCCTAGTTTAAGCTAAGGCTACAAGTGCCGAAAAATTTTAATGAAATCAAAATATTTTTTCAAAACTCTTTTATCCTCAGTATTTATTTTGATAATATTTGCAGCTTTTGCTGCCTGTGAAAAAAAGCAAGACGGCACTAATGACAATAACAACGCAGGTAACTCTGGCAATACTATCAAAATTGGTGAATATGGTTCATTAACTGGTGAAAAAGCTACTTTTGGCCAGTCGACTAAAAAAGGGATCGCGCTAGCTCAAGAAGAAATTAACAAAGTTGGTGGATTATTAGGAAAACAAGTCGAAATTATTGTAGAAGATACTCGTGGACTGCCTCAAGAATCTACCACAGTAGTACAAAAACTAATTGATAAAGACAAAGTTATTGCTGTTTTAGGCGAAGTAGCTTCAACTAACTCTTTGGCAGGAGGAGCGGTTTGTCAAGAAAAGAAAATCCCAATGATTACCCCTTCTTCTACTAATGCAGATGTAACCAAAATAGGTGATCAGATTTTCCGTGTTTGCTTTGTAGACGATTTCCAAGGCGAAGTAATGGCTAAGTTTGCTGCTAATACACTTAAAGTAAAAAAGATTGCTATATTACGTGATAATGGTAGCGACTATAGCAAAGGGTTGGCTAATTTCTTTGAACAGACTTTTAAGAGATTAGGCGGAGAAATAATTGCTATAGAATCTTTTCAAGACAAAGATTCAGACTTTAGTGCCCAATTAACCAAACTCAAAGGCTTAAATCCTGAAGCACTTTATGTTCCTGGCTACTACACACAAGCAGGTCAAATTGCCCAACAAGCACGTAAAGCAGGCATTACAGTACCAATAATGGGTGGCGATGGTTGGGACTCTCAGACTTTATTTGAGCTTGGTAAAGAAGCTCTTAATGGTTGCTATATTTCTAACCATTACACAATAGAAGACCCAGACCCAACTGTACAAAAGTTTATTACTAATTTCAAAGCAAAGTTTGGTGAAACCCCTGATGCACTTGCAGCACTAGCTTATGATGCTGCTTGTATTATGTTTGACTCCATTAAACGTGCTAATTCTACTGATCGCCAAGCAATACGTGATGCTATTGCTCAAACCAAAGAGTTTAAGGGTGTTACAGGGGTTATTACTATTGGCCCTAATCGTGATGCAATAAAATCTGCGGTGATTTTGGAAATCCAAAACGGTAAATATAAATTTAGAGAAAGCGTTAAACCTGATAATACTACTGTAAGCGTTGAATTGCCAAATACTGATACTAGTTCAAAAACTGCAACCGCAGCCAAGTAAGAACTAACCAAATATTACTTAAGGAGATTAAAAGAGAGCATGGAACTCTTCCTGCAACAGTTAATTAATGGGATTGTTCAAGGGAGCATCTATGCTCTCATTGCCCTTGG
>JAHFUF010000334.1 GCA_023265235.1 Blastocatellia bacterium | reverse complement strand
GGACAAGTTTAGCTTCAATTTCATTTTCTTGAGCATAGCGATCACGGCTACCTTCTTTCATCGCTCCTAATGAACCCATACCACGATAGGACTTAAAACTACGACCTTGTAAAAGGATGATTTCTCCTGGACTTTCATCTGTACCAGCAAAAAGAGAGCCAATCATTGTTGTGTCTGCGCCTGCTGCGATGGCTTTAGTTACATCACCAGAAAATTTAATTCCACCATCTGCTATTACTGGTACATCAGATCCTTTTGCAGCTTTAGCGCATTCCATTACAGCACTTACTTGAGGAACACCACAGCCAGTAACTACTCGTGTAGTACAAATGCTACCAGGCCCAATCCCTACTTTTATTCCATCTACACCTGCTGCAATCAAGTCTTTAGTTGCTTCAAATGTAGCAATATTACCAGCTACTAAGTCAATGGAAGGATAATGTTGTTTGATTTTATGTACAGCCTCAAGCACACGTTTAGAATGTCCATGTGCAGTGTCTACTATAATTGCATCTACACGAGCAGCGATTAACTCTTGTGCACGCTCAAAAAAGTCTCCTGTCGCGCCTACTGCGGCAGCTACTCGCAAACGTCCCAAGTTATCTTTAGTAGCCAAAGGGTACTTAATTGCTTTTTGTATATCCTTAACAGTAATTAATCCTTTTAAGTGGTATTCACCATCTACAACTAGGAGTTTTTCTACTCGATGTTTTTGTAAAATACCGCGTGCTTCCTGTAGTGTTGTTCCAACACTTACAGTTATAAGGTTTTCTTTTCTCATTACTTCTGAAATTGGTAAATCACGCCTTGTTTCAAAACGTAAGTCACGATTAGTCAAGATACCAACAAGCTTTTTGTTTTCATTTACAATAGGAACACCAGAAATTCGATACCGCGCCATCATTGCTAATGCTTCTGAGATAAGTTGATTAGGAAACATTGTTACAGGATCAACAATCATTCCGCTCTCAGAGCGTTTTACTTTATCAACCTCATCTCTTTGATCTTTGATTGACAAATTGCGATGAACTACACCTATTCCGCCTTGCTGTGCTAGTGCAATTGCTAAAGCTGCCTCAGTTACAGTATCCATTGCAGAACTAACAATGGGGATATGCAAGGTAATATTACGGGTAAATTTAGTAGTGGTGTCGGTTTCTGCTGGTAGGACTTCGCTGTAAGCAGGTTTAAGTAGTATGTCATCAAAAGTTAGCGCGTCAAATATTTCTTTCTCCATAATGCTCCCTATTTTTAAGCAATTTACCTAGGTAGTTAAAATGAGTAGGCTTATAAAAATAGAAATCATAACAGGTTTATTTATCAAGCAGCAATCAAGCTAAGAACCTCTTAGCCTGATAATCTATTTATCCAGATCAAGAAAGTGTTCAGGTGAAGTAGAAAAGAACTTACCTAGTTTTTTAGCATGATTAATATTTATTTTGCGGCCACCACTAAGAATCTCAGAAACAATACTTTTAGATCCTATTACATTCCAAAGATCTTTAGGTTTCTTGTCATGTTGCTCCATAAAAAACTTAAGCATCCCAACAGGATCAGATTTGATATCGAGGACTATGTTTTCCTCTTCATACTTATGGATAAGGATGGATAGTAGTTCAAATATAGCGTCTTCTTCTGGCGATAAGTTGTTCTTCATTGACTTGTCAAAAAGAACCTCAATCTTAGAAAGTAGTCTCTTGTACTCTTCCTCAGAAGCAATCACCACAGGAATAGTTTCTGTTAATAATTGTGTATAGCGACCTACATCTAAGATTGTTTCAACAGCCATCTTTCCAGTTTCCTTTATCATAATCTTTATGGGTTAAAATATGTTTGATGAATATTTTTTGTTTAATGTAATTAATTTGTACGATAAGTCTGTATTTATTGCCACCAATGTTAAAACAAGTGCAATCACCTATTGGATCAGCGTGAGGAAATTCTTGTCTAACTTCAGCAATATTTTGCCAGTTGGCATTTTTAGCAATTGCATACCATTTATATAAAGGATCTACTGCATCTGGATAGCCGCAATCTCTCAAGGTACTTTTGCTTAATATGGTCATGCCCATAATATATGAGGCTCCTTAATGAAAGAAGTTTAGCCATAATTTTATTTTTCCTTTATTTGTTATTTGCTATTTGTAGGTTTACGTTTTGCGAACCAAAAAGCAAGATGGATTGCCGGTTTTTAGAAATTTACATCCATTCTCAATACGGACGTGTTACAAGAAAGTTGGCAGATAAGTTTTAACCGTTTGTTGAATAGGGTTACAAAGCTATTGGCAATTCTTTTGTAACACGTCCCGTTATTGATTCTTAATGCCTACGTTGATTTTTTTTCGCTTTAACCTGTGGTTTCACTTTAGTATTTTGTTGAAAGCTATAGCGACTATTTGAAGAGGCTTTAGATTTATGCCAAGAACTCTTAGAAGGCGCAGAATAGCGTGATGATGCTTTATAACGAGAATTAAGCCTTACACTGCGAACTTGATCACGGCTATGACGCTTAGGTCTATATGCTACCCTAGTTACTCTATCCGGGGCTTGATAAAACTCTGGTGGATCAGTGGTAACAGAACTATCTAAAGAACGTAGAATGGTTAAATAAATTTGGGTTTCTTGTGGCAGACCACGCTTCCAATACTCGCCTTGTGAAAGCGTTCTAGGGACTTTGTTAGGATTAGAGTTATAACCTGCGGCCATTATCTCTTCTTTTGTAGCAATAGCACTTTCCCAAGCAGCATTAACCGAAGAGCTATTACTAAAGAAATCATAGTAGCGGTTTAAGTAAAGCAACATAGCTTTAGCTGCGTTGTCATGCGACATCATGGCTTCTTCAAAGTCATTTACCCAATCAACTTTTGGGAAAGAGTTTTTAACTTCTCGATAAGTGCTAGAAATCATTTGTACCATTCCACCTGCACCTGCGCTACTTACAGCATAACGGTAAGTGTTAGTACGGTTAAGTGCAAAAAGAATGCGAACTTCGTTAAATAAAGCGTCTTTGTCTTCACTACGATAACGACCATGATCAACATGTTCAACAATACAAAGCAGTTTTGCTAGGTTAAATACATTTTCTGGTACATTTAAATTATCGCGCTTTAGGTCTTTATTAGCTTTAGATAGTACTTTTGCTATATATTCACTTCCTAGTTTAGCCAATTGATCGTCTTGGAGACTGCGGTGAGCAGGGGTGTAGTAACCCATTTCCTTAAGCTTACCATTTCTGATTATTGGGTATTTAACCATTAAAGGAGTAAAAAGCCCATTACTAGATTCTACAGTGACTTTAGTGTTAATAAAATTAGGCTGATCAATACGTACTGTAACTTGTTTATTTTCTGCAATGGTAAAACTTTCTTCATAACCACGAGTAATAAAATTAGTCTTAAGCATTTTTACAAAAAATATTTCACCACTACGTCTTTCTAGTAAGGAAATACCAACAGTAAAGTCATCCAGGTCGCACTGTTTGGTTAGGATTTTTTGAGCTTCTGTTATTTTATTTAGTAGAAATTGCTGGTAAGAAGTGTCTTTTGAAGTTACCTTAGTTGGATCTAAAAGGCCATCAATAGGGTTAGGCAGATCGTTTTGGACATTAATAAGAACAGGTTCTTTTTGAGTAGGAGCATTAGGTGTTTGTCCATAAACAGGAATAAATGTGTTAGTTAATAATACACCACTTAGAGCAAATATTTTCCAATTGTGTGATAGAGTTAATGACCATCTAGAAAGTATCTTAGATAACATTCTGATAACCCTCGATAAAATTTATTTTAGAAATTAAAGTTTAGCAGATAGACCTTCCGCTTTGGACTAAAAAATCAGATGCTAACTTTTTTCTAGCAGATGTCTTAATATGTTAAAACAAAAATTATGTTAAAAGAAGCGAAATTTAATCTAGCAAGTTTTTTTGTTTTAGGGTAGGTACACTATTCCGTCAATTTATGTAATATTAATAGATCCAAGAAATTAGATTTTACTTATTTAAGTAATACAAGAGGTTTTCTCCAGATCCAAGCGAAATAGCAAGTAAAGCTTTCTAGCTTTGTTTCTATTTTAACAAGAAATTATTGTATATTTTTAATAGTTAGATTTTGAAACCTCAACCAAAATAATATCCAAGGCATTTTACTTCATGAACGAATCTACTCGTAGGCACTTCAAAGGCACAACTAGGTTTAAGATACAACGACCCCTTGGGTCAGGTGGTTTTGGCGAGGTTTATCAGGTTTATGATAAAGAACGAGACACTATTGTTGCTCTTAAGACCCTCCATAACACAGAGCCAAGCGCGCTTTATCAGTTTAAACAAGAATTTCGCGCTATTTCAGGTATTGTTCACCCTAATTTAGTTACTCTATATGAACTACTCTCTGATGGGCAAGAGTGGTTTTTTACTATGGAATTAGTAAAAGGAGTAGATTTTCTTGAGTATATAAATCAAGACAAATACCTATCTGTGCAAGTAAATATTGAGCGTGTCCGCCTAGCTATTATCCAACTAGCAGAAGGAATTTATGCCCTACATAAAGCAGGTAAACTGCATTGTGACCTTAAGCCTTCTAACGTACTAGTAACAGAAGAAGGCAGAGTAACAATTTTAGACTTTGGTTTAGTTACAGAATTAAAACAAAAAACTGTAGGAGATGCTACCCTAAGTTATGGTACGCCAGAATATATAGCTCCAGAAATAGTAGCAGGGCTACCAGCCACTGAAGCAAGTGATTGGTATAGTTTAGGGGTAATGCTTTATGAGGCATTAACGGGAGAATTGCCTTTTGATAGTATGTTTGGCGATGTGCTTAGAGAAAAACAGCTTTATGATCCTTCTCCACCTTCTTTTGTTAGCCCAGATATTCCACAAGATCTAGATTCTCTTTGTCATCAACTACTTAGCCGTGATCCACGCCAAAGACCAGGTGGTGAAGTCCTTTTAGAACGCTTAGGTGCAGTTTGTATAGTAGAATTGTCTAAGCCTATGGTTAGCTTGCCACAACAAAATGCATTTTTGGTTGGAAGAGAAAAGCATTTAGCTCAATTAAAAAGCTCTTTTGAGTTGCTAAAACAAGGTAGTACAGTAATTAATTATGTACAAGGATTGTCTGGAATGGGGAAAAGCGTTTTGGTACGCTACTTTCTAGATGAGCTTATAGCAGAAAACAAAGAAGTTGTGCTCCTAAATGGCCGTTGTTATGAACAAGAATCTGTTCCCTATAAAGCTTTTGATACTGTTATTGATAACCTAACCCAATACTTAAATGATTTACCAACAGAAGAGCTAATTACATTAATACCTAGTCATTCTTTAGCTTTAGCTAGGCTATTTCCTGTGTTGCGGCAGGTAGAAGGAATTGCAGCAGGGAAAAAAAATATCATAATCCCTGATTCTCAAGAACTTAGACTACGGGCTTTTGCTGCTCTACGACAACTTTTTACAGAACTAGGTTCTAGACACCCAGTCATTATTTATATAGATGACTTACAATGGGGAGACCTCGATAGCATATTTCTACTAAATGAATTGCTAAGACCTCCAAAACCTCCTTTATTAATGATGATTTTTAGCTATCGTAGTGATGAAATTGAAACAAGCCCTTTTCTAAAAAGCTTGTTTGCTTCTCCTATTATCAATCTAGTCAACTCTCAAAGGATAATTGTAGATGAACTATCAACAGAAGACGCAAAACGCTTGGTTTTGCAGCTTTTTCAGCAACAAACCCTTTCTAACGAACGAGTAGAAACTATTATTGAAGAATCTGCTGGAAACCCCTACTTTATCAATGAATTGGTTTATTATGCTCAACAGTCTAGCAAATCTAAAAACAAAACAGGTGCTCTAAATTTTGTAGTAACGCAAAACACTTTAGCCGAAGATGTATCTATTTCTGATACAAGGCTAGAAGATGTTATTTATAGTCGAATTACTCAATTACCGCTACCAACACAACGACTTATGGAAGTGATAGCTGTAGCAGGTCGTCCTATTGAAAGGCTGATAGTAAAACGCGCCGCAGAATTAGACATAGAAGAACAAGCCGCTATTGCTTTATTAAGAACTAATAATTTAATTAGAGTTCGTGGATTAGAAGAGTCTGATAAAGTCGAAGTTTATCATGATCGTATTCGTGAAACCATTGCTAAAAAGCTTTCTTTGGAAAGCTTACAAACTCATCATCGTA
>JAHFUF010000333.1:2320-6202 GCA_023265235.1 Blastocatellia bacterium | reverse complement strand
TACTCATTGTTCCTCCTATATAGTCTATATAGTCTAATTGGTTTAGGTATTGGAAATAGGCTGGAAATTATGGTTACAAATAAAATAGATTAAAGAAAAATACTAGAGATGTAACCAATATAGAAAAGATAGAAGAATAGCTCATAAAAATCTACCTATTTAGGCAGATTACCAATCCGGCTTTCAAAGACTTAGCGGTGTAAATTACTTAATCTTACTACTTTTGCTACTATAATTAATAAGCTATCCTAAACGTTGGATAGAAGAACAGAAAGGAAAAATAGCAGAATGCCACTAGTAAAAATAGATTTAAGCCATCCACAGACATTTTTTGATGTTTTAAAACAAATGAATATCAAAGAAGGAACAGAAATAGAGATTGAAGAACAAAAAGAAGGCGTTTTTTTAAGACGAACAAATGTAATAGAGAAACGCCCTTTTACAGGCCAAGAAATAGTTGATCATTTAGAGCAAAAATTTACAAAAATTCGTGGAGATATTCCAGAAGATTCAACAGATTTAGATTCTAACTGGTGGAGTGAAACTATACAGGAAGGAAAAGTAATCAAGGATTCAGAGGTTGAACTTGAGTAAAATCTATATGGCCTATCTTCTGGACACCAATCATTGCATCTATTTGATAAATAGTACTAGTAAACTTCCTTATAAACGAACAACGGAAGAAGAAAATACTTTGAAAGCTGTACAAGTACTTACAGAACCTTTCCGTATTTCTCAAATCACAGTAGCAGAGCTTTACTATGGTGCTTACAAATCCCAGCGAGTAAGGCAAAATTTGGAAGCTTTGGAAGAATTAAAACAGACTGTTCAAATACTTCCTATTACTGAAGATTTATTGAGATTATTTGGAGAATTGAAAGCAGATGTTAAGAAGCGCGGAAAGAGCATAGAAAACTTTGATTTAATGATAGGAGTAAATGCTATTTTGCACGGGCTAACGCTGGTCTCAAACGATCATGTTTTTGATTTGCTTGCGCCACAACTAAAAACCGAAAATTGGTCAACAGCCATATCTAAACCATAAGTTCCTTGAGCTAAGCCTGTCCTTTTCTCAATTAAAACAATAAGCAGCAACATGCTGCTTTTGTAGAAAAGACCCAACAGGAACAAAATATATTCATTCCTCAAACCAACCCTTTCAAAAATAAAAAGGTAGCTCGATTGAGCTACCTTTATTTGCTTTTACTTATTTTTAATTTACCTTTTATACATAACTCCTACTGACAGTTTACCATCAGGATTTTTGATAGTTAAACGAACAGTCGAACCTTTTTTAATAAACTGGTCGATAGTTACATTAGAAGGTGTGCCAGTATTCTTACGTGTAGTAAAGCGTGTACCAGAATCATCAAATTCTAGAGTGTAAAGTTCTTTATCATCAATAATTAAAGTTGCTCCTAGTTTAATAAATGATGAAGCAGAATCTATAAAGAAGTTTTTATCTTCAAACCTTGGATTTCTAACCACAGGTAAATCAGTAGAAGCCGGCTGAGAACCGCTACTCATTTGACCATTTCCAAAGAATGTACTTACGCTATAAGTAAAATTGCTGCTTCCACTTGTGGAGACTTTATCCATAAATGTAGTCATATTACCAGGAATTGATCCTATTAGGTTTTCTGGCTTAATAATGTCTTCTGGCTTAGGCGTTGTTCCATTAGTGGGTTGTGCTACACGATAAATATTATAGCCTGCTACAGGTGGTGCATCAGCTTTTGGCTCAATGTTGTCAATCTTTGTATTTACTGTTGTTGCATTATTGGCAATGGCTTTAACTACTCCTTTACGGCTAAACATTACTGTTACAGATGTTGCGCCATCAGGATTTTTTACAACCATTTTCACTATAGCAGTCTTACCAATTAGGCGTTTGATAGTTAAGCTACTACCTGCGCTTGCTTGTTTTTTACTAACAGTAAAGCGAGTACCTGTTTCATCAAATTGTAATGTGTAAGTTTCTGTATCATTAATAACTAAGCTCGCACCCAGTTTGATAAAAGAAGAAGCAGAGTCTAAAAATACAGTTCCTTTAGTAAACATTGGGTTTTGAATCACTGGTAGGTTAGTTCCAGCAGGTTGAGAACCACCGCTCATTTGTCCATTTCCAAAAAATGTACTTACACTATAAAAAAAGTTGTTACTGCTACTTGTGGAAACGTTATCATTAAACCCTGTAGCATTTGCAGGTAAAGTGGTTACTAAGTTTTCTTCCTTAACAATTTCATCTGCACTAGGCATAGAGCCATCTTCATTTTGTGGTACACGATAAACATTATAACCAGCTATTACAACCTCTCCTTCTGCTCTAGGCATTATACCTAATTTAGTCTTAGCAGTTTGTGCAAAGCCTTTATCATTTAGCTCTTTTGCTTTAACAGTAACATTTTGTGGTGGAGCAACTTGTCCTGCTACTGGTGGTTGGAAGTTGATTTGTACAGATAAAACAGGCTCTGGAGCTACATTAGAACTACTAGCACTAGATTCTTTAGCATCAGCTTTCAGGCCACTTGGAGCAGCTAGACTTCCTATTGGTGGTGGAGTAAAACTTACTAAAGTTTCTAGTATTGGAGCAGTTGAAATAGAACGTCTTACACTAAATTGACCGCTAGGTAGAGTAGTAATATTGCTAGCACGATCACTTGATCTAAGGAAGATTTTTGCCCCAGAAGTTTCCAAATCTATTGGAACATTCCAAGTTGCTTCACGGCTTTGACCATCTAAGCGAGCAATATCTCCTGTTAATACTTTTCCATCAAGTAACACAGCGGCAAAAGAAACTGTTGTGTCACTTAAAGCATCATTTTCTACCACATCAAAGCGGATTTTTACTTGAGTACCTGACCCAACTATATCTCCTCCACTAGGACTATTAAATGTCATTTTTGGTGGAATAGTATCTATGCTTCTACCAAGAATTTTAATTGCAGCATTCCCACCATTACTTGTGATATTAAGTACCCCAACTATACTGCCTAAACTACCTGGTAGAGATTCAAAAAGCATATCAAAAGTTGTAGATTGGCTAGCCAAAAGTCTAGTAGTTGGTACAGTAAGAAGCTTAACTCCATTTCCTGAAACTGCTGGATTAAAGGTTAATTCTTGCCCACCAGTATTAGTAACAGTAATAGTACGTCTAACTATGCTACCAATATTTACTGCCCCAAAATCAATATCTTGTAGGTCGATTTTTAATTGTGCTGGATTAGCAGAAATCTCTTGGATAGTTAAAGTAGCAAAACCAGTACTAATAGTAGCTCCACCAGTAGGATTAGAGAGTCTAATATTCACTACTTTGTTTGCTCCTAGTTGATTATCGTTAAGGATTGGGATAGCAAACGACTGCATATTTACCCCAGGAGTAAATCTTAAAGTCCCTCTAACATCCAAGTAATTAGACCCTGGTATAGCATTAGGCCCAGGACTAGTTTCATAGTTAACTGATATAGGGATATTCCCTCCATTTAGCCGAACTACGGTAATATTTACTGAACCCCCTGTTTCAGGGATTGAGTAAGCAGGTTGTGTAAAAGCTAGACTACCTGGTTGAGCAACATCTTTTTCTACAATAGTAACAGTCGCACTAGCTGTACCTAGTTTTGCTCCACCGGTTGGATTAGTTAGTTGTAACGTAAAACTCTTATTAGCTTCAACAAGGCCATTAGCCGCAGTTTGAATGGTAAAAGTCTTAGGCGATATGTCAGCATCAGCAAAAGTAATTGTCCCTTGTGCATTAGTAAATTCTTTACCAGAAACCGCAGAACCGCTAACAGTAGTGTAATTGGCTGAAACTTGTCCTGACGCTCCACCAGTACGAGTAACAGTAATAGTCACTCTACCGCCTTCTGTTACATTAAATGAGCT
>JAHFUF010000333.1:0-2310 GCA_023265235.1 Blastocatellia bacterium | reverse complement strand
CTAGCAGAAAGACCTATTGTTCCAGGAGTACCATTAATATTTAAGCTGTAATTTTTGCTAGCTGTGCAATTATTGGCATCTTTTGCTTGAACAATAAAATTAAAAGTTCCTCCTGAGCTAGCAGCACCAGACAAAGCCCCTGCTTGATTAAGCGTTAACCCATCAGGTAATGAACCAGATAAAAGCGAGAAAGTATAAGGAGATGTCCCTCCACTAGCTGTCAATGCCTGGTTATAAGTAGCATTAATACTTGCATCAGGCAAAGTATTAGGAGCGATAGTAATTGTCCCACAAGACTGACTAACTACTATGGTATAAGCTTGGCTACTACTACAATTGTTTTGATCAAAGGCACTAAGAGTAAAGTTAAATGTTCCTGGTAGTAGTGGTGTACCTAGAATAGTTGTTGAAGCTGAAGCAGATTGAAGTGCTAAACCTGGAGGCAAGGCACCAGAAGTTACCATAAAAGTATATGGAGCTATACTACCGCTAACAGCTATTAATTGGCTGTAAACTGTCCCTGTAGTAGCAGCAGGTAAATTAGTTAAAGAAAATGTAAGGACTGGACAGTCTATTACATTGATACTATAGGCTTGCTTTGTGTTACATCCTAAACTATCCATTACTGCAACACTAAAGCCAAAAATCCCTACTTTTGTAGGTTTACCAGAAATCGTTCCACCTCTAGTGTCAAAAATCAACCCTGGCGGTAGATCCCCTCCTAGCAAGAAACTGTAGGGAGCGGTTCCTCCTGTTGCTGTTAATTGTTGTGAATAAGGATTGTTTATGGTTACAGAAGGCAGGCTAGGAGGAGATAGAGTTATAGTTGAACAAGTAATTCCAATTGCATAAGCTCTGCTAGTGGAACAACCTAAACTATCTACAACTTGTACATTAAAAAGAAAAACACCTGACAAACTAGGAGTTCCGCTAATGTCTCCACTAGAGGCTAAGCTCAAGCCTGGAGGTAAAGTCGAGCCAGTACTAGTAGATAAAAGCGTGAATGTATAGGGTGCTGTACCTCCTACTGCTCCTAGGGTTTGATTGTAAGCAACTCCTACTGTCCCTGGAAGTAAAGCTGGTGGTGTAAATGTAATGCTAGGACAATTACCAACAGTTATAGTATAGACTTGCACACCAGTACAACCGTTTGCATCCGTAGCTCGTACAGCAATGGAAATGCTACCTGGATTTGTAGGAGAACCACTTATTAGTCCACTTGGGCTTAAATTAAGTCCTAGTCCAGTAGCTCCTGTAGCAATAGAGAAAGTATAAGGTGCTGTCCCCCCTACTGCTCCTAACATTTGGCTATAAGGTATTCCTACTAGCCCAGTCGGTAAAGTTGGAGGGTTAATTGTAATGGTGGGACAAGGGACATTAACAATTATTGTATAGGTCTGTATCCCAGGAACACATGCAGTTGTGTTTGTAGCTTGAACTGTAAAATTAAAAGTACCTGAAGCGGTTGGAGTGCCTGAAATCACCCCACTTGCACTTAATGTTAAGCCTGGTGGTAATGGTGGTGTACTTGTAGCTGTAAAAACATAAGGAGGATTGCCGCCACTAGCTTGTAATGTCTGATTATAAGGTGTTCCTACTGTTGCGTTTGGCAAGGTTGGAGGAGTAATTGTAATAGTCCCGCAAACTATTAGTACATAGGTCTGTATAGCTGAACAACCAAGTGAATCCGTAACTTGAACAGTAAAGTTAAAGTTACCAGCAGTTGTTGGAATACCTGTAATTATTCCACTTGGGCTTAGGCTTAAGCCTGGAGGCAGGCTAGCATTTCCACTAGCAACTGAGAAATTATAAGGTGCTGCACCCCCGTTTGCTGTTAGTGTTTGGTTATAAACCCCTCCTGATTGCCCATTTGGCAAGGTTCGAGGTGTAATTGTAATAGAAGAACAAGTAATTGTAATTGCGTAAAGCCTGTTATTAGAACACCCTAGACTATCTGTAACTTGTAAATTAAAAAGAAAAGTGCCTGAAGAAGTTGGTATACCGCCAATAAACCCTTTAGGATCCAAGGCTAAGCCTGGTGGAAGCGGCTGTGCCCCTATTAATGAGAAAGCATAGGGAGCAGTTCCTCCCGTTGCACTTAGAGGTTGACTGTAAGGAAGTCCTACAGTTCCTGGAAATAGAGCTGATGGTGTAATTGTAATGATTGGACAAGCAACCGCTACGCTATAGGATTGCGTTACCGCACAACCACCGCCACTGTTTGAAACGTCGGCTTGAACATTAAAGTTAAAGACTCCTGGAGTGGTTGGAGTACCTGAAATTGTTATGCTTGTTGTATTTGCGCCTGTT
>JAHFUF010000332.1 GCA_023265235.1 Blastocatellia bacterium | reverse complement strand
TGCTTAAGCGCCAAATGTATGGTAGGGCTAAGTTTGATTTATTGCGAGCTAGAGTTTTATCTCCTACTTAATTATTACTGTTTTGATACTTTGCAAAATCACTGGATAATATTTTTGAGTTCATTAATTATTTTGGCTCTTTTCTAGGACTTTATTCCCAATCTAATAGTTTTGCTGCTTTTTAATGACACTTCTTTATTGGCTAGTAAAATTTCCCTGTCTTTGATTCCTAATTTTTCTTGTACCTTTTTTCAGCGAGATTGCGGAAGAACCAGTTTCTCACGATTTTTGACATCATAGGCTTCTTGTAATTGACGTAGCTGTATCGCTTCATTTTTCTTTATTTGTCTTTGTTCTTTTGCTGTTTAATCCAGCTACCTAAATCTTTGCCTATTTCATTAATTTGTTTAGAAACATACTCATAACGGTTATTAGCCATTAAGCTTAAGTTAAGGAGCAAGCGAGTTTGATAGCGTAAAATATCCAAGCGAGCGTTAATTGGTTCTAAGAGTCCAAGCTTGTCTTTAGCATATCGAGCTATTATTAACTGTTCTAACAAGTCATACAACCCTTTTATTATCCGATCCCCAATAGCAAACTTATGATCTTTTGGTAATTTGTTTAATATTGGCACATACCACAGTATTAAGTCATAAGTTTTTTGAATTATTGGTAATTCTTGCATATTTTAAAAAGTCTCAAAACCCAAAAAAATTTTTCATGCGCTTCGCTTCGCTCGCTAAAGTGTATAGGGAAAAAGAGTACAAGAGTTTACTTAAGAGTCCGCGCAGACATAACAACCCGGAACCCGTAGGTGTTGCTACGAGAGTCCGGCGCGATCCTGCGGCGGAGGGCAGAACGACAGTAGATAGCATAGCTGCTAAACGAACCACCACGCAAGAGCCGGCTAGTATTATTACTAGGTTGTTTTTCCTGGGCACTACCATCTACTGGCGCATCCGTGTAATCACTATGCCAAGTATCCTGACACCATTCCCACACATTACCATGCATATCATATAGCCCAAATTCGTTGGCTACTCCTAAGCTTCCTACTGGTATTGTTTTTTGCCTATATTCTCCTTTTGCTGCTTCTCCATATGAATAATTACCATCATAGTTTACTATTTCTGGGGTTATTGTTTCTCCAAATGCAAATGCTGTTGTAGTCCCTGCACGGCAAGCATATTCCCACTCTGCCTCACTTGGTAGTCTATACTCTTTTCCTGTTTTCTCTGATAGTTTCTTACAGAATTCTATTGAGTCTTCCCAACTCATATTTTCTACTGGTAGTTTGTCATTTCCCTTAAACCTACTTGGATTATTCCCCATTATTGCTCTCCATTGTGCTTGTGTTACTTGGTATTTCCCCATATAGAATGATGGTACTGTTACCTTATGTTGTGGGGTTTCCCATCCTACCCATCTACGGGCATCTTCTTCTTTATCACTGTAAGATCTTTTATATTCTGCCACTACTTTTTCTATATCATCAGGGCTTGTTCCCATCATAAAACTACCACCTGGAATTTCCACCATCTCTAATTGAACTCCATTACCCAAATTTTCTATATATTGTTTCGCTTGTTTAGTGTATTTGTTTGTTACTATTCCTTTAAAATCAACTTGTACTGTTTCATATTCAAATATAAAGCTAAGATCAAGGGCTAATAATTTATCAATAGTCTTTAATTGAATTGGGTTTTGAATTTTTCTTCGACAAGCTGGATGAACAAACTTCATCTTGCTTAACCCTGCTACTATTGAAGAATGTTCTATACATTTATCAAATAAACAGCCCTCAATTTCATCGTGATAGTCAATTGTCCATTTAGACTCCATTGCAACAAGCATTCCTAAAGTCAGAAACAGTATGGATTTAGGTCGGTTAGTATTGGCTTTTTGTGCATACTTACTGAGGTTATAAGTAGAGATAGCAAAACAACTTTTATCTATATCAGCACAGAAAAAATTGAAATGTGAACTCCCATTTATTTCAAAAGCTATTAGATTTTCTGTTAAGCAACAAACTAAATCTACTCCTAGTGCTTGAGGTAAGTCTTGAACATATTCTACTAAGTCAGGTAAAAATGTTTGTGGGGTGTCGGAAGCAAAAGAGCTTTTTCTAACGAATTTCTCATTAGCAATTGAAATATCAGCTACTTGGAAATGATAATAGTCTTGTACTTGATTAGCTAACTGAGCTAATGCTGGTAAAAAACTTAATTTAGTATCTAAATTAATAAAAGCTACTTTTTTAACCTGTTTATTTGGAGAAAAATCTTTAACTTTTTTTCCTACTTTTCTTAGTGTTTTTATTAAATCATGGCTTTGACCGCTACTATTAACAGGCTTTTCTAATAAGCTTGAGACAGTTTTTGCGCATTTGATTAGTTCTGGGTATTTTGTTAATTTTGGAGCAAAGTTTTTAGTTATCAATGCTAGTTGATAAAGTTCGTCTTTGTTTACCATAGAAAGATCTATTTCAACCTTACTATTGACCATTATTGGTTCAAGATATTTAGAAAATGTTTCAGCTATTTCATTTGCTACTTCTTCTTTGTATTTGTCCTCTAAATAAACTAATGCTCCCCATTTTTGATGTTTTAGTTGAAATTGACTGATACTGTTATTTTTAGATAAGTATCTTAAGTATTTGATCAACAATGATGCTACTTCTTCCATTCGTTTTTGACCAAATCTTGAATCTTTTTCCATCTCTTTTATTAAATAAGCTCTTACATCTGTATCAATTGCATAAAGCTCATAACCTACTTTATTACATAGGTTAGATAATAATAAATCTACTTCTGCTATCCACTTAACTTCTCCAACAAACCCATTACGAATGTAGTGCAAGAGTTCAGGAGTTAAAAGTATGGGTAAGGCTGCATGATAAAGTAAATCTATGTATGATTGATCATATCGACTAAGAAAACTTTCTACTAATTGTTTAGCTTGTGTTTGGTCTGTAATTTTCATGTGATTAATGTGATTAATTAGTTAATGTTAATTTTTGCTAACTTGCTGACCTCTCAGTACGTCAAGAGTTTTGCTAAAGCCGTCATGATCTGCTTCAAACATAGGAACTAACTTTTCAATAATTTCGGCTGAACTATAAACCCAACGTTCTTTAGGTATTGGGTTTAACCAAGCAACTAAAGAAGTTACACACTTAAATTTATATAAAATCGCGTTAGTCATCTCAATACGCTTAAAATCTCTATAACCTTTTGCTGCTCCTGCATCACTTACTATCAAAATACTGCTATTGCTAGAGCATTCTCTTAGTATTTGAGCTAATTCAACAGATTTTGTCATGTGAGGATTTAAATAAACATAAGAAGTAATATTGTTATGAAAATAAAAAGTTTCTACTTGGTGAATACTTTCATAAGCTGTTTCTACCAAATCACTAGTAAAATGGTGCAGCGGTTCCATTGAACCTTCTTGATCAATAAATAATAGTAAATGAGCATTATTACGTTTTCTGCGTTGATAAGCTGGAGCTAGAAAGAAACCTTGTAATGAAAATTTTTTGATAGTAGTTGCAACATCAAGAATATCTGCTGACCCATCAGCAACAAGCTGTCGTAGATAACGCCAATTATTAGTCATGGAACGTCGGGACAGAGGCCAATAGCTATTTAATTCAAATTGACTATCAGGCAAAGAACTATTTTCAGGAGCGCAAATAGGCAAGACTTTCCAGTCAGGAATATAAGTTGCTGTTCTAGAAATAGGGGCAAATTCTTCTATTTTAGTATTGTGTTGAGCTTGTGGTTCTAATTTTGGTTGGTGTTTAGGCTGTTTTTTAACAGGTGTTAAATCTTTAATTTGTTCAAAAGGTTTTTCTATAGATAAAGCATTAGACAAATCTTCCCAAATTAAATCAAAAAGGGTTCTTTGTTCTAATGATTTACACCAAATTAATTTGGCTAGCTGCAAAAGTTCGTTACTATCTATAAGTTGTTCTTCATTAGCTGCTTCAATAGCTGCTAAAAGTTCTCCAATACCTAGATCAAATCCTTTTTGTCTTAGGTGAAAAAACATGCTTATTAATGTTTCTTTGTTTTTGTTGAAGTTGTTCATGAAAATTAATTTCTTTACTTATTTTTGGAGCAAGTTACCTAAATTCATCCAATCAGCACGTAGCTTAAAAAGTAATTCTGGATAAGGTATAGTAGATGTTGTTTCTAACAGGTTTGAATCATAGGGTTTAGAATCAAAACTTTGTAGCATGTTTAACCAATCTAAAAATTCACTAGTCCCAGGTTTTTTATGTAATAAATCCTTTTTACGGATTTCAACAAGCTTATCAATAGCAGCATTTGATAAATTGACAAAGTTTTTTTGTTGGGTCTTAGAAAAATCCTTTTGATCATCTTTATAATGTTCATCTACAATTTGTTGTAAGAACTTTTTGTCGGGAAACTCAACAAAATAATATATACAACGGCGTAAAAATGGAGCAGGTAAATTACCTTTTTCCTTGTTACTAGTAATGATAATGATTGGTGTATGTTTAGCTTCAACAGTTTCGTTTATTTCAGGAATATCAAACTTGTAGTCATCTAATATAGAAAGCAAATCATTAGGAAAATCAATATCTGCTTTATCTATTTCGTCAATTAAAATTACAGCCGGACAGTCTTCTAATTTAAAAGCTTTTCCTAATGCCTTAAATTTAAGGTAAGTATTAGGATCTTCAGGGTTTCTAGGTGATGAACTAGTAGAAGACATTTTAGCAATCTGAACGTCATGCAATCTTAAAATAGCATCATAGCTATAAAGGCCGTCTTGAGCTTTGCTAGTAGAGCGAACATGCCAAGAATATAAAGGTAGTCCTATTTCACAAGCTATATCATAAGCCAATAAGGTTTTACCACAACCTGCTTCACCTTCTAATAATAATGGACGTTTAAGGCGAATAGCTAGGTTTACTGCTTGAGTTAGCCCAGGTTGAGCAATATAGGGTTTACGTTTTGCGTCTTTTTTAGCTATGGGACAGTCTGGATGCTTATCAGTAATAAATTTTTCATATCCAGTTAATTTATATTTGGGTTTGTTTTCCATAATTTATGTTAACCTTTCTAATTAATTTGCTTTCCTATCATCTCTTCTTCTAGCTTCTTACAAATATCATTTGGTACATTAGAAATATCGTAAGTATCTTTTGTTATTTCATCAATTTTTATATCATTACACTCTTTGTATTTATTAGAATAGGTTTCTAACCAAGATTTAATATAATCTTCTTTCCAACTTTTTTCTAAAACTAACTCAAAAACACTTTTTTCATCAAATTGTTGCCATTTTTTAACATAAGTGTTGTTTGATTGAGGCAAAAGTGAAGATTTTTCTGATGTTATAACTATCATAAACCGCACTTTAGAATGGTTACGTTCTCTAAGAATATTTGGAGAGCATTCTAAAAGATGCTGCCAAAAGTTACTTATAAACCAATCTAAATCTTGCATTGGGTTTTTGAGCATATCCCATTTATGTATTTCAATAAAAATATTTGCTCCTGTACATGCACGTTGACATAATTTTTCTGCAATTATTTGAGCATATTTATCTAGATGATTTCCACTTTCTTTGACCTCAACATAACTTGCTAGGCCATCCAAAACATTTTTTAATAAATTATCTCTAGTTACCTCAACAGAAATATCATGTGCTATGTCTCCTAATTCATTTTTTATTCGTGCTACACAATATTTTCCTGCTCTTTTATATGAATCTTGTACTAGCATAAGAAGTGTATTTCGTCGATCTATTTGAAGGGTTTTAAAATTGTTAATTATTTTAACTGCTTCTTTGAAGTCAATTTTTGGTATGTCTTTTTGGAACTTAGTGTATAAATTACGGTTTACTTGAGAATTATTTGTAGTATTAGGTAAATTAAGTAGTTTATTATCAATATTTTGTAATTCTCTTTCCAAGCTACCAATTTGGATATTGATACTAATTTTATCTGCTTCATTGGTTGTATAGTTAAGTTGTCCAATTAACCCTGCAAGTTTTTTTATTGTTATTTCCCTGTTATTTTCCCAGCTAGCTTTAATTGGATCATTTGATCTCGAGTTTTACCAATTGAGGAAAAGTAAATAGAAAAAAATAGAGGTTCTTGGGATAGTTGGAGAATGAAAAAATCAGACCAAATAAACCGAGAACCAAAAACAGAAGCAGTATATTT
>JAHFUF010000331.1 GCA_023265235.1 Blastocatellia bacterium | reverse complement strand
AAAACAGGATTGTTTTTTGTGCGACGTGAAAGAACTTGAACAACACGACGAATTTCATCATCTCTGCCAATTACTGGATCTAGTTTGCCTTGTCTAGCTAGTTTTGTTAGATCACGGCCATATTTTTCTAATGCTTGATAGGTTTCCTCTGGGTTTTGTGAAGTTACTCGTTGACGGCCTCTTACTTCCTGAAGTGCTTTCATTAAACGGTCTTCAGTTAACCCCATTTCAGATAAAACGCGCCCTGCTGGATAACGTTTGCCTTCTTTAACAATGCTTAAAAGCAGATGTTCAACTGAAATATACTCATCTTTTAAGCGTTTTGCTTCGTCCTCTGCTACAACAAAAAGCTTGTTTAATCGCTGAGTAATATACATCTGATCTAAGCTTGGGGCAGAACCCCCACTTACTTTTGGTAGTTTATCAACCTCCTTAGTGAGGTAATTAAGTACAATATCTGACGCTATTCCAGCCTTCTCCAAAATTGCTGAAACAAGCCCAGCTTCTTGCTCTAGCAGTGCTAACAACAAATGCTCAACATCTACTTCTGAATTACCATTACGAGTTGCAGTGGTTCTAGCTGCTAAAATTGCAGCTTGTGCTTTTTGTGTCATTCGATTGATATCCATAGTTTTCACCTCACTTTATACCAATTGCATTTTATGATATGTTATCAATAATTAAACTTGATAGTAATTACAATATAAAATCTGAGTACTAATCTGTCAAGTAAAAATCTCCGAATTTATTTCGGTTTTTTTATTGGACAATCAAAATTATGTTTAGTAAGATTCATCCACGACACGCAAAATATTTGATAATAAAGCACTCAACTTCTTTTACAAAAATAAAATTCTAATGGTTGATCACACCAATAGAGGGATAATAAGCACTAACAAAGAAGCAAGTGTTTAGGGAGGTTAAAGTTTATGAATTCATCCAAGATTGTAGAATATCCAGTAATTTCACTTAAGAACACCGTAGTATTTCCATACATGGTATTACCGCTCTCTGTTGGACGACCACGTTCACTAGCTGCAGCTGAAGCGGCTACTAATACAGAAGAAAAAATGGTAGTACTAGCCACACAAAAAGAAGTCTCTATAGAAGAACCTACTACAAGCGATCTACATGACATTGGAACATTAGCTGTAATTAAAAGATCTATTAGAATGAATGACACTAACGTCCAACTTATTGTACAAGGAATTGGACGAGTAAAAATTCATGACCTAAAAATAACACCACAAAACTATTTGCTTGGTAATATAGAACAACTAGATATCTTAAGTGAGACTTCTACTGAAACCGAAGCTCTACACCGTGCAATCAACGATCTAGTAGGTAAAGCTTTGTCAATGTTACAAAATGTGCCAGAAGATTTAGCTTCTATTGTTGTATCTACTGAAGATCCTGTGAAGTTGAGTTATATGTTAGCAACTATGTTTCATATGGAAACAGAAAAAGAGCAAAAACTCTTAGAAGCCAACTCTCAGTTAGATTTATTAAAGGCAGTACATGAATATTTAACTCATGAAGTACAAGTCTTAGAACTAAGACAAAAGATTCAAGGTGAAACACAAGTAGAAATTCATAAAGCACAAAAGGAATATGTGCTAAGACAACAGCTTAAGCAAATTCAAAAGGAGCTTGGCGAAGAAGAAAATGAAAAAACTGAAATAGAAATGTTGCGTCAAAAAATTGCTGAAGCTAAATTGCCAGAAGAAGTGCTAAAAGAAGTTAACAGAGAAATGAAGCGACTAGAAAAACTCCCCTCAGCAGCACCAGACTATCAAGTTATACGTACCTATTTAGAAGTAGCACTTGAACTGCCTTGGAACACACAAACAGACGATAATTTAGACTTAAAACATGCTAGTCAAGTACTTGAAGAAGATCATTATGGGTTAGAAGATATTAAAGATCGTATTATTGAACACTTAGCTGTAATGAAACTTAATCCTAAGGCTAAATCACCAATTATCTGTTTTGTTGGCCCTCCTGGGGTAGGTAAAACATCTCTAGGGCAGTCCATTGCGCGTGCTTTAGGACGTAAGTTTGAGCGTATGAGCCTAGGCGGAGTACACGACGAAGCAGAATTACGCGGTCATCGTCGAACTTATATAGGCTCAATGCCTGGGCGATTAATTCAAGCAATGCGACGTTCAGGAGTAAAAAACCCTGTGTTGATGCTAGATGAAGTAGACAAAGTAGGGAGAGATTTTCGTGGTGACCCAACTTCGGCTTTACTAGAAGTCCTAGACCCTGCGCAAAATAGCACTTTTCGTGATCATTATTTAGATTTGCCTTTTGATCTTTCCAAAGTATTTTTTATCTGTACTGCCAATAGCCTAGAAACTATACCTAGTCCATTATTAGATCGTATGGAAATAATTTCTCTTTCTGGCTATACAGAACAAGAAAAACTAGAAATTTCTCGTCGTTATCTAATTCCTCGACAGATTAAAGAAACAGGTTTGACAGAAAAACAATTAGAAATCCCTGATGAGGCTTTAAGTCAAGTAATTGGCCTATACACTCGTGAATCAGGCGTAAGGCAATTAGAAAGAACTCTAGGACAAATAGCTAGAAAAGTAGCAGTAAAAATTGCTGTAAATGAAGTAGTAGAAATGACAATTGGAACAGAAGAGTTAAACAATTTGTTAGGGCCACATAAGTTTTTCCCTGAAGAAATGCGCACTGACTCACAAGCAGGTGTTGCTACTGGGCTAGCCTGGACTCCTGTTGGCGGTGAGGTTTTATATATAGAAGCAATTTTACTCCCTGGTGGTAAAGATTTAACCTTAACTGGCCAACTTGGAGATGTAATGAAAGAGTCTGCACGAGCAGCAATGAGCTATCTTTGGTCTAATTCAAACCGATTTGGCATAGACAGAGAACTATTTAAGAACTCTGGGCTACACTTACATGTTCCTGCTGGGGCAGTTCCAAAAGATGGCCCATCTGCTGGAGTTACTATGACTACAGCACTTGCATCACTTTACTTAAATAAACCTATGCGATTAGATACAGCAATGACAGGTGAAATCACTTTGTCCGGTTTAGTACTACCAATTGGAGGCTTGAAAGAAAAAGTATTAGCTGCACGTCGAGCAGGAATTCGTCGAATTATTCTGCCTAAAGCTAATGAAAAAGACCTAGTGAAGCTACCAATAGAAGTTAAAAAAGAAATGGAATTTATTGCAGTAAAAACTATTGATCAAGTGTTGGTTAATGCTATTGAGGATTTTGAAAATCATATATGTATGTTACCAACAATTGTACCTAATGCAGCTTAAAGTTTTCATGGCAAGAGTTTGAGTATAACCTCTGATAATAATATGCTGGGAGATTACCTCCCAGCTTTTTTAACAGCTATTTAACACCTATTACTCTGCTAAACAAACAGCGTTTTTGTCTACAATCTTATCAGTAATATTACCTTCTATCGTTCCAATTTTCTTAACTGCTCTACGGTTGCTAGTAATTAATATTACGGCAGAAACTAACAGTGCAGCAGCAAATAAAGTTCGTTGTGTAACAGGTTCATTTTTTAATACCCAGCCTAATAACACTGCAATGCCTGGATTTACGTAAGCGTATGTTGCAACTCGGCTTGGTGGAGCAACGCGAGCCAACCAACTATATGCAGTAAAGGCAATCAATGAACCAAATATTGTTAAATATAGCCAACCAAACATTGAGCGTTGAGAGATAGCACCAAAGTTAATATGTGACCATTCACCAAAACTTGTTCCCATCAATGTCAACAACAAACCTCCAGCTAGCATCTGCATACCTGTCATTAATAATGGTGATGATGGTAATACTGCGCGAGCCAAATATAGTGATCCTACTGCCCAAAAGAAAGACGAGCCTAACACAATCAAACAACTTAATAGATCGCTATTGGCTAAGCCACTAAAGGCACTTGGCCCAATCAACACTACAGTGCCAATAAAACCTAAGACTAATCCTGTAACAACACCGCGATTAGGACGATTGTTATCCAAAAACCATTCTAAAAGCACAATCCATATTGGCTCAGTAGTAATAAGAAGTGCTACTACGCCAGAAGGAACATGCTGTTCAGCCCATACAACACTACCATTACCTAGTAAAAATAGCATGCCACCAATGAGGAAAGCACGTCCCCAATGGGCTAGTGTAGGTTTTTCAGTACCTCTAAACCTTGCCCAACAATAAAGCAAACTCCCTGCAACAAGAAATCTTACCCCTGCCATTAAAAACGGAGGTAGAGTTTCTAATACATAAACAATTGCTATATAGGTTGAACCCCAAATTATATATACAGCAGCAAATGCTAATACTAGTAACAACAAGGACGGATCTTTTTTTTCACTTAGATTCATAAGATTAATTTCCTTATAATGATAGACTTAAGTTACAAAATATTTATTTTGCGCTAGCTAAAATATTTAGTAACACTGGCTTAAGCCCATCAATAATAAATTGAACCCCAATAGTGCAAACGATTAAGGCTATCACTTTGGTAATTACAGCTATTCCTGTTTTACCAATAAACTTAACTATTTTAGGTGAGACTAGTAAAACTGCTACGGTCAAAGCTATTACTAGTGCAATAGCAAGAATTAAGACTGCCACATGTCCTAAAGAACGGTTTTGTCCCATAAGTACCATTACAGTACTAATTGCCCCTGGGCCACAAATTAGCGGAATGCCTAAAGGAACTATTGCTTGATCTAAATCTAGTGACTCATTATTAGCAGTGCGTTCTTTACCCATCAGCATTTGCAGTGCCATCATAAAAAATAAAATTCCTCCTGCAATACGTAGAGCATCAACCGTAATACCAAAAACCTTAAAAATCAACCCACCACAAATAGCAAATACAAGTAAAATCACGAGTGCAGAAGTACAAGAGCGAAAAACTGCTTGTCGACGTTGATCTTGGTTATACTGTTCGGTCATTGTTACAAAAACTGGTGCTACAGCAAATGGATCAATTATTGTAAACAAAGAAGTAAAGCTTAGTAGTCCAAAAGAAATTACATCATTCACCTTTTTTTCCTCCTGCTGGTGATTCTATTGGTATAGCCGTTTCCATTTTAGGCGAAGATAGGACAAAAGTTGTTTTTACTCTAGCAATTCCAGGAATGCCTGTTAATTTATGTAGGAGAAAATTTTCATAGCCTAACATATCTTTAGTAAGTACTTTTAAGAGAAAATCTTCTTCTCCTGAAATATGATGACACTCCAAAACCTCAGGAAGTTTTGACACTGCGTTTACAAAACCTTGGTGTGTATGCAGTTTATGTTCTGTCATCTGTACTGCAACGTAAGCAAGTAAACTATGTCCCATTGCTAGAGGATCAATCACTGCACGATAACCTCGAATCACCCCACGAGTTTCTAATTTTTTAATACGCTGTAACATTGGCGTAGGCGTTAGCCCTACTGCTTCAGCTAATGCGGCATTTGTCATACGCCCATTTTGTTGAAGCAAGCGTAAAATCTCTAAATCCATTTCATCAAGCTCATCGTCCCAAGTTTGTTTCACAGTCTTTTCACCCATACTCAGATTATATTTATAGCATTAAATGCTGTCAAGAGCATTTTAGATAATATAATACTCTGTTTAGAATTATTATCTTAATAATTTATAACTACACATAATAAAGCCCAGCACTTTATGTACTGGGCTATTTTAAAACCTTTTAAAACAAAAGAGTTTAAGTATTTTTTACTTTTTACTCTTTTTCACTTTGAGTGTGTAAATTTTCTCAGCCACACATTTACTAGCATCCATCGTTGTAATTGTAAAAGAAAAAGTACCTCTTTGACTGCTAGTACCTGATAGTATTCCTGAAGAAGAAAGGCTGATTCCTGTAGGTAATGCTCCAGTTGTACTAAAAATGTATGGAGACATTCCGCCACTTGTCGTAATAGTTTGGCTATAAACTGTTCCTACTTTTGCTGCTGGCAAACTACTTGGGCTTAAAGTTATCGTTGGGCAGGCCGGTTGACATTGGTTTCTCAATACTGACACAGTGTCACCACTAATATTAGCAATCGCTAAATCAAGCCTACCATCTCCATCTAAATCGCCTATTTCCACTGAGATGGGCCTATCACCAGTAGCAAAATCTACTTTGGGGGCAAATGAATTACTATCTATAGTCCCTCTCACGCTTGTGTTTCTTAACACTGACACTGTGTTGTTATCAA
>JAHFUF010000330.1 GCA_023265235.1 Blastocatellia bacterium | reverse complement strand
TTTTGTGTAAATTACTAATTTCATCTTAAACTCGCAGTTTTACCACTAATAAGTTAAAGCTTATGCAGAACTCAGAAAGCGCGATTAAATTTACTCATACTACAAATATTTTGGCTTTAACTCGTCACTTGAGATACGAAGCTTATTTATTACCTTTATGTACAGCCTTTATTATTTTGGCAGATATTTCCATAGCTATAGGTAGCTTTGTTTTTGCTTATTGGTGTCGCCAAGGTGAAGCAGCTTTCTTTCGCCCACAAGGGGCATTATTGCCAGTAGATGTTACTTGGGGGTTTCGACCCTATTTTAGCGTACTGCTTTTTGTTCCTTTGGTAAGAATTTGGGCACTGCGTCATTATGACCTCTATCGTCTTAGGGGTGAATTTTCTTTGCTCCAAGACCTACATAGTATTTTTAGGGCTGTATTGGTTGGTTCTTTAGCCATTACTTCCATTGCATTTCTTTATCGTGGTGGAGTTGAATTTCGTGACTTTTCTTACTCTCGTTTACTTTTTGTTTATGATTTGGTCTTTTCTTTTGGTGCTTATACAGCTTTACGCCTACTAGTACGCTCAGGTCAAACACTTTATCGTCAACGCTCAGGCAATTTAATTCCAACTTTAGTTGTTGGATGTGGACAAAATGCTGAGGTTTGTATTAGTGAAATTACAGAAAAACCTCGCTTAGGATATAGGGTAATTGGAGTATTAACTTTAGATAATGAACAGCTTACCTCTATTGCTAATGTTCCAGTGTTAGGCGGGTTTAGAGAACTACCTACCTTAGTACGTCAATATGGTGTTAGGGAAGTGTTAATTACAGACGACCGTATTAGCCCTCAAGCAATTTTTGAAGCTATTATGCGATGTGGTCGTAAACACCCTATAGATTTCAGAGTATTTCCAAATCTATTTAATTGCTTACCAAGAAAAACAGAAATTGATCAAATAGGCTCGCTTCCAATGATTAAGCTTTTTGAAGAACCGCTTCAAGGCCCTAATCGCTGGCTTAAACGTAGTATTGATATAGTGCTTTCTATTTTTGGTATAGTTTTAAGTACACCACTTTGGTTATTGATTATTTTAGCAATTAAATTTACCTCTCGCGGGCCAGCTATTTACCAACAAGAACGAGTAGGAATGGATGGTAGGGTTTTTCAAATGTACAAGTTTCGCTCTATGTATGCTGATAGATCTGATGATGAGCACCAAGAGCTAATGCGTAAGAATATTAGTAATAAACAAGAAGCTAATCAAGGCACAATGCAACAACCAATTTATGGCAAAGTAAAAAATGATGACCGTGTAACCCTAGTAGGAGCAATTTTAAGACGCTATAGCTTAGATGAAATCCCACAACTGCTTAATATTTTACTTGGCGAAATGAGTTTAATTGGCCCACGTCCTCCCATTCCTTATGAAGTTGAGTGCTATCAAGATTGGCATCGTGCCCGCTTTCACGTTAAACCAGGGTTAACAGGACTTTGGCAAGTCTCTGGTCGCAACCGCCTTAATTTTGAGCAAATGGTTAGACTAGACATTTATTATATTGAGAATTGGTCATTATGGTTAGACCTAAAAATCTTATTAAAAACTGTTCCTGTAGCCTTGCGTGGGGATAATGCCTATTAATGGATAACTTACTCTCAAATATTAGCCAAGCTTTAAGCAAGAATGAAGAAGTAATCTTAATTACCATAGTGGAAGTTAGTGAAAACATTGAAACCCTTGAAAGTTTTGATTTGATTGTAGGCAAAAAACGATTACTTCTAGCTAGTGGTATCACAATTAATAGTTTAGGCGATTCAAATCTAGATTTAGCAGTAGATAGAGAAGCCCACTTTCATTTTTATCAGCAAAACATCACCACATTAAGTTTATGGACAAACAAGTTTGAGTCTCCTGATAATGCTGAGTTTGTTGAAAACATTAAATTAAAACAAACCCCCAAAATCAGAATCGCAATAGAGGTAATCCGACCACAACCTTGCTTGTTAATTTGTGGAGCAGGGCATATTGCTAGGGCTTTAACCCAGTTAGGAGTAGTTTTAGGGTTTCGTGCTATTGTAATTGATGATAGAGCAGAGTTTGCTAACAGAGGTTATTTTCCTGATCCTAGTACTGAGCTACAAGCCGAAGCTTTTGAACAAGCGATAAAATCAACAAACTTTTCTGCTAATATGGCTGTTGTAATTGTTACACGAGGCCATAAACACGACGAAGGCTGTCTAAGATTATTACTTAATTCCACTACTAATTATATAGGGATGATAGGTAGTCGACGTAGGGTTACAGTAGTAAAGGAAAAGCTACTTGAAGAAGGGTTTTCTTTAACACAACTATCAAAAATATATGCTCCAATAGGTTTAGATATTGGTGCAAAAACTCCTGAAGAGATCGCATTAGCAATATTAGCCGAAATAGTCCTAGTACGTAATCGTGGCAAAAGTGTAGTGGACTCTAGCCCACTTAGTCGCCAATATAAACACAACAACTAATTATCACTTGACGAAATGCTAGGATAGTTTTATAAGCTTTTTGCAACAGTTTTATAGTTAAAAAATAAAGGAGTTGCTACTTTGAATAAAGAAGTGCATTGGTGGTATAGCCCAAATCTCGCTAAAGAAATGCCCATAGGTGTATATGGAAGCTTTGGTATGCCTTTATTAATGTTTCCTACTGCTGCTGCGGACTTTGAAGAATATGAACGCTTTTTAGTCCTTGATGTTATTGCACCTTTTATTAATAGTGGAAAAATAAAAGTATTTAGTATTAATAGTATTAATCGTGAAAGTTGGTTAAACGATAATGTACATCCTGCTGAAGCTGCTCGTAGGACTGCCCAATATGACAAATATATCGCAGAAGAAGTAGTGCCATTTATTTATCAAAGTTGTCGTACTCCTGGGATTGGCATTGCTGCTACTGGGGCAAGTTTTGGAGCCTTTCATTCTGCAAATATTGTCTTTAAGCATCCAGATCAGTTTAAGACTTTGATTGCTATGAGTGGTTTTTATGACCTAGGCAATTACTTTCAAGGTTATTATGATAGTAATTGTTACTTTAATAACCCAGCAGATTATTTACCTCGATTGACAGATCCGCACTACCTAGAGGCTCTAAGACATAATGTGCGAATAAATATTGTTACAGGACAAGGTGCTTATGAAGTCCCAGAAGCATCTCGTAAGCTATCACGTATTTTGGATCAAAAAGGGATTCCTCATAATTTAGATATTTGGGGTAGTGATATGGAACATGATTGGCCTACTTGGAGGCAAATGCTTAAGCATTATATCCCAAAACTATTTTAACCTAGTTCTAAAAATATAAAATATTCCAATTTAAACAAGTAGGTAAAATTTTTTATATCTACTTGTTTTTATTTTTAAATATAAAATTTTGTATTTTTAGTCAGAATATATTTACTATTAGTTGCTTGATGGGTTGAATTAGGTGATACCCCTATGTTACTTGTTTTATAGATTTTAGGTAATCCTGCTAGTTTACTGGTAATATTAATGTTGCTATTATGGACAACTTAAAACTCCTAATAGAGTATAACCCATATAGTTTTCGGCTTCCGATATTGCTACATTAAATTAATTTGATAAACTAATATTAATAATTTCGTAAAACTTCTTAATACATGCCGTATATCCATGCTAATAGCTTGTTTTAGGCAAGTAATTTTAAGCCTAGCACCGTTTGTTGCTTTCTAGCATGGCAGGCAGAAATTGGTGAATAGAGGAGAAATGGGAATATATAAAGATAAACTACGTGTTTTACTTGTCAAAGAAGAGCTTAAGCGAGAAGGATATGATACTTTACTTGAGCAAGAAGGCAGATTTGAGATTGTTGGTGAAACCACTAGTCCTAGTAGTGCAGTGGAATTAGCTAATGAGCAGGCACCAGATGTGATTTTAATTGAAAGCTTTACTTCTGAGCCTAAAAGTATAGAAGCCATAAAAAAGCTTAAAGAATCTAATCCACATATTAGCCTTGTATTAATTTCTTATCAAACAGACGACAAATTTATCTCAGAAGCATTAAGAGCAGGTGTGTCAGGTTATATAGTTAAAACACATATTGGTAATGAGTTTGCAGCAGCTATTTCTAAAATTGAAAACGGACAAATTTACCTTAGTCCGCTTACTCCTAAATCTGTAGTAAAAGAGTTTTTACCTAAAGGGAGACGCGGCGATTCAGAAGGTCTGACTGAACGACAAAAGGAAATTTTAAGGTTTTTGGTTTCAGGACAAACTAATAAGCAAGTTGCCTTACGTTTTAACTTGAGTGTAAAAACTGTTGATGCACATAGAGCTAATATAATGGCTAAATTAAATATACGTGATTTACCAGGGTTGGTAAAATACGCTCTACGTAATGAAATAGCTAGTATAGAAGAAGAATTTTAATTAATAAAAACAATTAGCTGCCAATTGAAAAATCAGCAGCTAGTTGCTTTTAATTAGTTTGTTAATAAATGCTCTTATTTTTCCTTTTCACCATTTTGGTTAAAGTAGCCTTCACGAGTACGAATGCTTAGTGATGGCATCCCTTTAGGAGCTTTTATTTTAACTTGGATTTTATGCCAAATTTTATCGGTTTTTATATTAGTTGGCTCGTAACCAATACTATATTGGTGGCGTAGCTCTAAACCAATACGAGTAATTACTTCTGTTAATTCTGCATCATTGTTAGGAAAGAAAGCTCTCCCTCCAGTAAGTCGAGTTAGTTCTTCTAAAATTACTTGCCCTTCTACGTCTAAGTCTCGCCCAGAAAACACATTAGTAATACCAATAGCATAAAGTTGAACGTCAGACTCTTTTAATAATTGCCTAAGTTCTTTTAAGGAGTAGCGGCTATTATTATCTTGACCATCGCTAATCAAAAGCAAAGCCTTACGAGAGTGATGGCCTGTTCTTACTTTTTCAACTCCAATATAAGTAGCATCATAGAGTGCTGTTTGGCCTTTAGGGTCTACTAGTGAAAGAGACCCCATAACATTGCGTGAATCAGAGGTAAAGTCATGAGCTAGTTTAGCGGTATTATTAAAAGTTACTAAAAAATATTCATCTAATTGATGACTAGTATCACAAAATTTATTTAATGCTTCAAACGACCTAGAAAGACGGCCTTTCATACTACCAGAAATATCAAAAATTATTCCAACACTAGTAGGGGCATCTTCATCAGTAAAATGTTCTATTTTTTGAGGTATTTTGTCATCATAAACCTCAAAATGTTCTTTGGAAAGCCCTGTTACATAGCGTCCATAGGGGTCTGTTACCGTTATACTAAAAGTCACTAGGTTTGTATTTAGTTTAATTGTTGGGATAGAATCCTTGTCGCTTTGTGGCGTTTCAGGTGGAGGCGGGTTAGACAAATAAATTTCTGGTATTATTCTTATTTCATTTTGTTTTTGCTCAGTTTTCTCTTTATTTGGTTCCTGCGGAGATTGAGCCGAAACACTTGGTAGTAAAAGAATTACTGCCAAAGAAAATGCTGCTGAAAAAAGTGCTATATATCTTAAAGTGGTTCTTTGCGTCTTCATACGTAGCCCCAGAGAATAGAAGGGGAAGTGAGCCACCCCATTTAAGTTGATAGTTTTAGTTTTTACGCTTAGTTAGCGCGTTTTAGTTTTTTACGTATTTGATATATTCAGACAAAACTTAACCCAATTTTATCACAAACAAATAGACTAGCAATAATATAACTAACAGATATTTAACTACTATTTAACTAGGGTGTTAACTGATAAATCAATTGACGTAAAAATTTATATCTAGACTAGGGGCTATTACTAGATGATGGTTCTGTATTGGCAGGTGAATCAGTGTTTTCTAAAGAAGTCGCTTGCCAAATTCCATTTTTCTGTTTTTCTAAATTAACTGTAATTGTAACAACATTATTGTTTAATGCATAAGATACTTTGTCTAGGCTCTTTAGTTCAAATAAATTATTAGTAGTGAGGTTTGTTACTTGCCATTTTTGATTAGCCCCTCTGTCAAAGCCCGATGAAATTAGCGGATCAAGCGTAGCTGCCACAAAATCACGGTCACGAATTGGCAAATTTCTTTGGTCTAAGGCTTGAGCAAAAACATAGAGCACTGAGTAGGGATCATTATTATAGTTTTTAACCCCTAGTTGATAATCTGTTCCACACCAGGTTACCTCTTGAATATAATAAGCTTGCTCACAATCACTATTAGTACAAT